>JAITKY010000213.1 GCA_031278135.1 Prevotellaceae bacterium
CGGCTTTATCGGTGAAAACATACGTCTCGACCCCGTCAAATTAGGTAAAAACGATATGATTCACGACTTGCTTACATTCTATATGGGAACAAATACGCCATATCGACAAAACTTTATAAGCGAGAACCTTCGCAACGAAGAAGAACTCGGAGTGTGATGAACGATGAATGTCATGTCTTGAAACAGGTTTACAAAAAAATTTGAGCGTTGCAGGAGATGTTCCCCAACCTGCGGAACGAGTGTTGCACAATGTAGGAGATATTCAGGAAGAGAATAAAAGACGAAGTTTTCTTTGATGATTATTATTCCGCCAAAATTGCAGCTGCCGACAGCGGCTCGGCAACGCTGTGACAGGTTTTTGGGGCGATGCATCTCTGTGGGCCGCCCTGCGAGCCAAAAAGGGCTGTTCGCAAGAACAACCCTTTTGAAAAAGTAATTTCTTATATAGTTAACAAAATACAAAATTAATCTATGTTGAATTACAGTTCTTTAATTTTCACATTTTTGAACCAGACTTCGTCGCCATGGTCCTGTAAAAGGATATGACCTTCGGCGGCATTACCGAAATCAGGCCAGTCTTTGTACTTGCTGTATGCGACCAAAGCATTCCACATCTGGTTGTTACGCTCGTATTCCACGACTTTGATTCCGTTGAGCCAGTGTTCCACATGATTATTTGTGACGATAATCGTTGCAGTATTAAATTCGTTGATATTGAATTTTTTGGATTTTATTGCCGGAATCAGGTCGTACAGAGAGCCGACAGTCCTGTTACCTTTTACGCCTAATTTAGCATCGGGATGTTTTTCGTCGTCAAGAATCTGAAATTCACAGCCGATAGCAGAACCTTCGCCCCTGTTCAATCCGGGATCGACAAAGTATTTGATTCCGCTGTTAGCTCCCGGCATTATTTTGAACTCGGCTTTGAGAATAAAGTTCTTATACTTTCGAGTTGTAACGATATCGCCTCCATTTGTCGATTCTCCGCCACCGCTTTTAAGCACCTTCAACAATCCGTTGTCAATCACCCATCCTTTGTCGGGAAAAGTGTTGATTTTAGCGCCTTTCCAGCCGTTGACAGTTTTTCCGTCCCACAGTAGTTTCCAGCCATCTTTCGCTTCGGTGGGCGAAATACTGTTTGCAACGGCGTTTATTTCGGGAGCGCTCGAGTCGGTTTGATATTGAGCAACATTTGTTGTGCATATACGAATATCTTTCCAGCTGACGGTTTTGCCGTTTAGTTCCTTATTGTTGCCGATGCTGTGAACTTGCAGGGCGATAAATCCTTCCGGCGTCATATCGTCCCAAAGGTTGGCGCAGGCCATGCCGTTAATCCATGTCCGGATTGAATTTCCTGTGGCTTCGATTCTTGCCTTATTCCATTCGCCTTTCTTCAATACGTTAATTTTGTTGGGATTGGCTGTTAAATTATAGAGCCATCCTCTTCGTTCTTCGTCGTATATTCCTCCCGAATGGTTTCCGTCGATTTCGAATTGATATCCATGCACTTTGCCGTTGTTATATTTTTTGAGGCTTTTGCTGCGAAACTGAACGCCGGAGTTAAGTCCTTCATCGATCTTGAAATCAAATTCGAGAATAAAATCACCGTAATTTTTTTCCGTAACAAGGAAAGTGTTAGGTGTATTCACTTTACTGATTCCTGTGATAACTCCGTCTTTTACTTTATATTCCGCATTGCCGTTGAGTTTTTTCCACCCTTTCAGATTTTTTCCGTTACATAAGGGCGTCCATTCCTGTGCATACAGCGAACCCGAAAATACAATAATGAATATAAATAATATTTTTTTCATAACTTATAATATTGTTCCCAACCTTTACGCGGAGGCAAACCCGTCAACATTGCATTGGCAAAAGGATTGTTTGTTATTTGTTTCAGACGGCAGTCGAAATACAGCGGAGCATTCAGTCGTTGAGCTATCACGCCAAGTGAAAATACCTGACTTAAAGTGCCATGAATCTCAAACGGTGACCGGGTTTTTTCTTTGCCCAGACATGCACGCAAGAAATTTGCGTAGTGATTCGACGAACTTTTCGGAACTTCCGGGAGAGTTATATCTTTTGCTTTTTCTTCCGGAATTATTGACAGAGTGGAACCGTGCGAACCGCCTTTGAATGTCAAATCTTTGCCATAAATAATCTTACCCGGATTGATTGAGGATGCGACTATTTCGCCTTGTCCCGATGAGGGAATACCTTCGGCAAGTTCTGATTTTCCGTAACCTTTCGGGATAGGAGGCAAGTTGTTTACGCCGTCGTACCATGTCAAATCAACAGGCGGCATATCGTCTCTCGCCGGGAAACGGAACAGAATTGTTGATGATGTCGGGAAAAAATAATCGTTATGTCCAGTCAGTGTCGGGCGAATTTCGTACGGTAATCCCAATTGCAAAAATTCGTGGGCGGTATCCATGATATGCGCACCCCAATCGCCGAGCGCTCCCATACCGAAATCGTACCAGCAACGCCAGTCGCCATAATGATATTTCGAATTATACTCGTGATATGGGACAGCGCCCATCCATGTATCCCAGTCCAAAGTTTCGGGAATAGGTTCTTTGTCCGGCAGTTTGTAGATATTTGTATCCCATTTGTGCCATCTTCTGTCGTTGTTCATATGTGCGCTGATTTTGGTAATGTCTTTTATTATGCCGGCTTCGACCCATGTTTTAAATTGGAAATAGTTTGCATCCGAGTGTCCTTGATTTCCAACTTGAGTAACCACTTTCGGATGTTTCTGTGCCGCATCCATCATCAATTGGGCTTCGAGAAAAGTACGAGCCATGGGTTTCTCGACATACACATGTTTCCCTAACGATATGGCTAACATGCTAATTGGAAAATGCGCATGATCGGGAACGGCAATGCACACGGCTTCGATTTCGTTACCCATTTTGTCGAACATTTGCCTGAAATCTTTGAATTGTTTGGCTTTGGGAAATTTAGCCAACATATTTTGAGTGTGTTTTGCCCCCAAATCTACGTCGCACAAGGCAACGACATTGGCTAATCCGGTTTTATCTAAAGCCTTGATATCGTGTTCACCCTGGTTTCCGATACCGATACATGCAAGATTTACTTTGTTACCTGCACTTACACTGCTACTGCCTGAAGCGGCATTTGCGCGAAGCCCTGCTGCCAGTCCAGCAGATGCGAGAGTCGCTGTTTTCAGAAAATTTCTTCTTGTTGTCATTACAATCAAATATTATTATTAAATTATTATCAAATATACGATGCAAATATAATAACAAATTACTGAACGGTGTATCTTTTTTATCGAAAAATGTTGATGACAGGATTATTTTAAGAAGTAAATAACAATAAATCAAAATATTATTTTGTTAAATAAATTTTGTAAAAAGGTTTTTA
>JAITKY010000265.1 GCA_031278135.1 Prevotellaceae bacterium
AATGATGTGTGAGACATTATGAGAAATTCAGAAAGAGTATTAAACGGTCTATCAGAGAAGATATAGACTGAATACATTAATGGAGAGCCGGATACATCGAAAGGTGTACGTCCGGTTCGAGGGCGAATACTTCCAATCCTGTCGCAGTAATGCCGCGACTGGCGGGAGGTGCTTAGTCTACATCGAATGTTGATAACCCCGAACAAGCGCACGGGGACAAGGCCAACCCCCTCCTGTTAACTCTGGAAGGTGGATGGCATAAAATGCTAATATTTATAAAAAAAGTTCCATCCACAAAAAAAGCATTATCTTTGCACAAAAATAGATTTTATGCAAGAAGAAAATTATTGGAAATCATTAGCAATAAAAAGGCGCTGCAAAATAAAACCATGAATGAACGTCTGCGCGAATTGTTAAAAAGTCGTGATATGTGGAAAGAAGAAGCGATGAAGTTGAAAAAGGAAAATCTCAACCTTCATCATCAGATATCAATGATTGTGCACGGTTTGCGCACAATACTTGATAGGGAATTGGAATCTGCCGAAACCATGCCCACTCGTACAGACGAAGAGTTTCTGGAAATTTTGAGTACAAATAAAGACGAAACAGGCATACTCTTTCACGACGGTACGGAACGCGAAATACCCCGTCCACAGGATGAAGAAGAACAGAAGGAAAATTACAGTGGCAAGAAAAAAAAGCATACTGTCAAGAATGCAGTGATCGTTTCCTGTTGCTGTACGATATTGTACATCAGTCAGACGCTTTGTGGAAACGTTCATGATAAAAGAATCGCAGACAAAAACTATACTTTTCCTTCAAGTATTGTCCTGTATCAGGATTCGGGTTATCAGGGATTTCACCCAGAAGGAGTAACCATTATTCAGCCAACGAAAGAGCCGAAAGGAAAACTCTTGACCGAGCAGCAAAAAACTGAAAACAGAAAAATATCATCTGTCAGAGTATTAGTCGAACATATCATCGGCAGCACAAAGAGATGCAGAATTGTTAAGGATGAATGCCGACTGAGAAAAAATGATTTTATCAAACATGTTCTCCACACTTGTGCTGCTTTGCACAATTTTAGAATCAAAATAAACCCGTTCCGTTATAATTTTAATTAACATAATCTCTATTTAAAAAAAATGGAAAAATTTATATTACCTCAAGCGTTTATCGACAGGATGAAGATTATTTTAGGTGATGAATATCATCGGTTTGAATATTCGATGCGTGAAGTTCCACCCGTAAGCATACGATTGAATAGCGGCATCAAACTGCCGGACCCGAAATTATTGCCGGATACGCAATTTTCAATTTTCGATTCTCCATTTTCAGTTAGATGGTGTAAGCATGGAGTGTATCTTGCCGAAAGACCGTCGTTTACTCTTGATCCTTTATTTCATGCCGGTTCATATTATGTTCAGGAAGCGGCGTCGATGTTTTTGGAACAATGCGTGCACACTGTCAAACAGTATGGAGAAATCGACTATATATTAGACCTTTGTGCGGCTCCCGGAGGTAAATCGACACATTTGATTTCACTTTTTCCCGACAGTCTAGTGGTCAGCAACGAAGTGATTCGTTCACGGGCGGCTGTGCTTGAGGAAAATATCTCCAAATGGGGACGTGCAAACACAATGATAACTTCGTGTGACCCGGCGGCGTTTCGCAAACTCGGTCATTTTTTCGATTTTATCCTTGTCGATGCTCCGTGTTCGGGCGAAGGAATGTTTCGTAAAGACCCGGAGACGTTGAAAGAGTGGTCATCGGACAATGTAAAACATTGTGCAGCACGACAGATAAGGATTGTACGGGATGTGTGGGACACTCTGAAACCGGGTGGATTTATGCTGTACGGGACATGTACTTACAATATCGAAGAAAACGAAAACACAATCAAATTCATCACAGAAAATCTTGGAGCCGAATCTGTACCCCTTCACACAGGAGGACGCTACTCTGCAAAAGAAAGCGGATATGAAGGAATAGCGCCATCGTTTGATAAAAACATCCATGCGTATCGTTTTTTTCCACATAAAACTAAAAGCGAAGGACTGTTTCTTTCACTGATTCGGAAAACTTCTCCCTCGATTCCTCCTCACAGGGGGGGAGGGGAGAGGCATAAAAACAAGAAATACTCTTCTACCCGTTTATGCGAAAGGCTTGGAAAAGACTTCATATCTTCGTGGCTAAATACAGAGAAAGATATGTTCGCCGGTTTCCCTGCTCACCTGAGGAAAGGGGCTGGGGAAGAGGTATTTATGTTTCCGGAAAAATTTGTTGCCGACATAGAATACATAGGCAAAACCATATATACCTTATCGGCGGGAACGAAAATTGGCATGATAAAAGGAAAAGATTTTATTCCGTCGTACGACTTTGCCCATTCTGCGGAAATCAATATCAACAACTTCACTATATGGGCTGTCGATAGAATCACTGCTTTGAAGTTTTTGAAACGGGAAACTCTGTATGCTCCGGCAGGTATCGGTAAAGGATATATTTTACTGACATATCTTGGTGTTCCGATTGGATGGGTCAAAAATATAGGCGCACGGTGCAATAACATTAGATTTTAGATTTGGCTTGCACTTGAAAGTAAATCGATTTTAGATTTATGATTTTAGATTTGGCTACGCCCGAAGGTAAATCTAAAATCGTAAATAATTTTGTAACTTTTTAAATACTGATTTCGTTATATAAACAAAAATTAAAAAGATTGTGTCACCGGAAGAATACAACATAAGTGTAGATCAACATGCCGACGGGCTTTACCGTTTTGCATTAAAAATTATGAATGAAATGGATATGGCAAAAGATATAGTGCAGGAATCATTTGAGAAATTGTGGGTTAACAGGAAGACGGTCGAAGCGTCGAAAGCAAAATCGTACTTGTTTACGGTGGCATACCATTCGATGATAGACAAAAAACGAAAATATAAAGCGCTTGACAAATATACAGAATCAATTTTCGATTACGCTCATAATGAGCAGTATTCCGATTTAAACGCACTGCTTCACCGTGCGGCAGAACGTTTGCCGGATATTCAGAGGTCGGTCTTGCTGTTGCGTGATTATGAAGGATATTCATACGAAGAGATAGCGAATATCACTTGTTTGAATCTTTCGCAGGTGAAAGTCTATATTCACAGGGCGCGATTGCAGATGCGACAGTATCTTGGAAGTATTGATAATGTAATATAAACAGTTATGATTGATATTGATAACATGGACGATTTTCCGAAATTAACTCCCGATGAGAATATACGTTTCGAGGCGAAAGACACTGTAAGACGGTCGCCGGAAATGAATTTCGAATGTAGCGAACTGGAATATAAATGTATAGTCGTAACAGATGAATATGCGGCTGTCAGACTGCAACCGGATATGAATATCGTGATGCCGGGTAAAAAATCGTTGAAACACAAAACTTTCAGCCCATATATGTTATGGACGGCGATTGCGGCGGCGGCAGCGATTGCGTTAATATTGACTGTAACAAAAGACAAATCGCCAGATTTTCAGGCAATCGTAGCAACATCCGGAGAAACAAAACCGGAAACAAACATAATCGCCGAAACAAAACCGGGACAGGTGATTATCCACGATAAAAAGTCTGAAAATAAAACATTTATTCCTGCAAAAAAAGCGGGCGCAACGACAGCGTCAATCCGGAAATCCACGCCCAAACCTGTTGAATCCGGACCAATCGAACAGGACGCACCGGTCGATACATTCGGAAACAAAAACGATGTCTCGCGACGCGAAAATGTTGTAATAGAGCGGATAACCACCGCTTTTGCTCCCGTCGAAATGATGAACAGCGAAAAAACGGTGTTCATATACAGCCCCGATTATAAGCAGTCTGTTGCTTCTAAGGCTATCAACAATGTGACATTCGCAGTGAAAAAATTTTCCGAAGACATCAACGACATCAAACAGAATATATCGCATACGCTCGACGGTTTCAGATTGCCGGATATTCTTGACAGGTTAAGTCTCGATCGAGGTATTGACAAAGAAATTGACGAGTGGGCAAAAAACAATCCCGGCATTCCTTTTGACGTATTTATCGACTACAATGCCGAAAACAAAATGAAAGAAATATACGACGAAAACGGAAATCTGGTGAGAGTTGTATTCGTCGCAAACAAATCGTTGAAATATAAAAATAATAAAATATATCAAGCATTAAATTAAAAGAATATGAAAAAGATATTTATTTCAGGAAAAAAGTCTGTCCGACAGACGATTTTATTATTATTAGCATGGACATTTTCTTTATCTGCCATTGCAAGAAACGAGAACGATACTGTTTTTTACAGGGAAAAAGATATTGTTAAATATTATGCAGTGCAGGAAACCAGAATTATCTTAGGCCAAAAGTGTTATGTTAGTATGTTTTTGGATTTCGGCGCCGACATGTTGGATAAGCGCAATATGTTTACAGGCTCCATGCACGCAAGCGCCGGCGATTTTCCGAAATTACGAAATTCGGGTATCAGTTCGTTTTCGATATACTCTATGGTCGAAAAAAGAAGTAGCGGATTTTTCTCGATAATGTCGGGTATAGGAATCGAGTGGGCAAATTACCGATTCAGTCATGACGTAACAATCAAAGATATCGACGGTGTGGCGACACAAGTACCTGTTTCGTCAATTTTTAACACGTTTTCGTACATGAAAAAATCGAAACTCGCTGCTACGTACGTTCAAATACCTTTGCTTCTGAAACTTGATTTTCGCAGATTTTTCGTAGCAGCGGGCGTCACGGGAGGAATAAATCTGAATAGCCGTACAAAAGTTGTGTTCGTTGACACTCGTGGTAGAAAACAAACATACAAGAGTTACGACGTCAATCTTGCCCCATTCAAATACGGATACACTGTTCGCGCCGGATACGGACTTTTAGCCATATATGCTCATTATTATGTCAGTCCGCTTTTTTCCAAAGGCGAAGGTCCTAAAGTTTATCCTTTTGTAACAGGAGTGTCGTTGAAATTTTGATGAGCTAACGAATTCGTTCGTAATAACGAAATACAAAGAGACTCAGAATAAGTTGCGTAACAGGCGAAAGTTTACTATAAACTCTTCGCTTGTTTCCCTTAATATTATACGTATGGCGAATATAAATAACTCTTCATTTTGCTCTCCTGTGTTTATTGATGATATGATTTTGGGACAACAATAGATTTTCTAATATTCCTTTCTCTGTTTTCATGACACAAAGGTAATACTTTTCCACATAATTCCCAGTAAAACCTTTAAAACGGATTTTGGTTTGTTAAAACCATGCAACACACCTAATTGGCATAATATTTTGTAGTGTTTAGTTACTACGATTCAAGTAAACACTTGATATATAATATCTTATACCACAGATTGT
>JAITKY010000027.1 GCA_031278135.1 Prevotellaceae bacterium
AGATAGAGATTTTTGACAGTTTTTCAAATCGATTACCGTTCTTCTGAATGGAAAATCGACATTTTGAAATAGTCCCAATCAAATCGGCGGATTTGGTTCTTTTTTCATGTGGTCGAAATACAGTTTATCCAGCAACGACGGGCAAAGGAGTTTGATTAACGGAGTTAATTTTCCTTCGTATGAAGTTGTCAGTCTTCGTTTTCGTTCTTCAATTCCTTTGACGATTTTTGCCGCCAATTCTTCGGGAGTCATCATTTTCTCTTCTTCACGCGGACTTTCGCCCTGCGCCGAACCATCAGCGACTAAAGCCGTATTTCTTATGTTCGTGGCTACAAATCCGGGAATAATCTCCATCACATGCAATCCTTTTTTCAGATTTTCGACCCGAATAGCATCCATAAAACCCTGCATTGCATATTTCGAAGCCGAATATCCTGTCCGTCCCGGCAAACCGTGCAATCCCGCCACCGACGAAACGCCCGCAAGCGAACCCTTATTCTCAATCAGATAGCGAAGTGCATATCTTGTACAGAACACAGCGCCCCAAAAATTAACGTCCATCAAACGTTTCAGAACCGTCAAATCGACGTCCAAAAAGTTCGCCCTCATCGAAAGCCCCGCATTATTGAGCAGGATATCAACGCCGCCAAACGTTCCGACAGCGTTTTCAATCAGATTCTTACAGTCGGATTCAACGGTTACGTCGGTTTTAACCGCCAAAGCGCTATTGTCACGCAAAGAATTGAGTTCTATTTCTATTTTTCTGATAACATCATAGTTACGAGCCGCCATAACGATTTTTGCACCTTTCCGGTGAAAAGCATACACACATGCCAACCCTATTCCCGATGATGCGCCCGTGATGATTACCGTTTTGTTGTTAAGCCTGTATTTTATCATTGTTTCAAATCCCCAATCCGTCTGAAAATGCCGAAGTAACGGCTTTTTTCTGAATGATGCGCGAATATGGCGGCACGCTGTTGACCTGCCAGATATTACCGCCGATAATAGTGTGATGACCAATGGTTATGCGTCCCAAAATCGTAGAATTAGAATACACAATAACATAGTCTTCGAGTATTGGATGTCGAGGAACATTCAGCGGCATACCATTATCGTCGAGTTTGAATCCCTTTGCACCAAGAGTAACGCCCTGATATAAACGCACATGATCCCCGATAACACAAGTTTCGCCGATTACTACTCCTGTTCCGTGGTCGATGCTGAAATATTCGCCGATTTTGGCTCCCGGATGAATGTCGATGCCCGTGGACGAGTGGGCTAACTCCGTGATAATACGTGGTAATACGGGTATTCCCATTATCAGCAGTTCGTGGCGACACGGTAGTTAATCATCGCACGGATAGCCGGATAGCAGAAAATCACTTCTTCATGATTCGTTGCAGCAGGGTCGCCATCGTAAACAGCCTTAACGTCGGTGGATAGCAGGCGTTTTATTTCCGGCAGTTTGCTGATAAAAGCAACCGTCAATTCGGACGACAGTTTTTCCATATCGTCAAGATTGTTGGTTGGAAAACATATACTCGTGTAAATCTGCTCGTTCAGCAGGGGATACAACTTGTCGATGTACAGTTTTATGTAATATTCACGAGTATCGTCGTTAATTTCCACATCGCCGAAAAATCCTGGAAACAAAATGGATTTCAAAAGATTGACAATTTCCTCAATTCTGTTGACACTCGGTAACAGATGTTTCGGTTTAGGGATATATTTATATTCGTCTGCTTCGTAATAAAGCAGATTTGTCACAGTTTTTTCCAAAACGCTATCAAACATATTCATAACTTTGTCAATCAATCTTTTTCTTATTTTGCAACGTTACCAGCACAATGCTTAGAATCACAAATCCAAGCAATAAAATATACCCTATCCATGCAATATTTTCGGTAATTCTGTATGACTCGGGGTCAAAATGAAATTCTACAACATGTTTGCCTGCCGGAATCAACATCGCACGCAATATGTAGTTAGCACGAACAAAATCAACCTTTTGCCCGTCGATAGCAACATGCCAGCCTGTCGGATAATAGATTTCGGAAAATACCGCAAGTTTTTCGGTATCTGCCTCCGATTCGTATATCAACTTATTCGGTTTATATTCTGTGAGTTTTATCGACGAATTATTGACGCCGGCGCTATCCGCCGTGGGTACTTTATATTCAAAATTCTTCAACTCGTCTGTCTCGAAACGTTTATCGATAACGGCAGTTTTGGCCGGATTGATATCTGCCAGTGCTGCAATCTCTTCGTCGGCATTATCGACCCATTTTATTTCATCGACAAACCATGCATTGCCCAGAGCGTTGGGATTGGGCAACAATTTCTGAGTGTTGTTTTGTCCACGCAAAATAATATATTTAGTATTCAACATGTTCAACACATCGAAATATTTTGTTTGCAACAGCTTTTCTGCATTGTCGGGAGTTATTTTACTCAGGTAATGTTCGATAATATCCTGATAACGACGTAATTTTGCTCCATGATAACCTCCGATGGATTTATGATAAAACGAAGTACTTCCGTCGTTGAACGGACTGACAGACAAATTATAAACTCGATAATCGAGGTCTTTATCTTTCAGGATTTCTTCGTCAACCGGTGTTTTGGGGACAACATCCGTTGCCTGCGCCTTTATGGGTTTGAAATTTTCGGCGCTTAGATAACGTTTGTCGACTGCCCACAAATCAATCAATGTCAATGCAATAACCGCTACAATAAACGGTTTTGCTTTGAGTATTTTATTACTGTAGAGCAATATGAATACCACGCCAATAACAATGATTATCAAACTGCGCCACGCATCGTCACGGAAAATCGAAATGCGGACGCTTTGCATAATCTCCATCATTTGCGAAGCCAAAACAGATATTTGCGAATTTTTCGCCGCTTCGTCGAACATGTGGAGTTCCTGTTGACTGAAAAAGCTGAAAAACACTGTCGGAGCAATAATAAAAAGCAAGACAAGTCCTCCTGTCGAGGCAAGGCTGGTATAAAACGCCGAAATATACTGTTTTGTATTCAGAATACGCATCTTTTGCTTTAATACTGAGGGGTTTTCGACGATTTCTTTCAGTGCAAGTATAGCCAATATCGGTATGCTCAGTTCGGCAACGACAAGTATTGACGATACTGCCCGAAATTTGTTGTAATACGGGAAATAATCGAGGAACAGATTCGTGAGCCACATAAAATTATGTCCCCACGAAAGCACAATCGACATAATCGTAGAAATCAGCAATACCCATTTAAACCATCCTCGTACAATGAAAATCCCAAGCACAAACAAAAAAACAATAAAAGCGCCGACATACACCGGTCCCGAAGTAAACGGCAAGTCTGCCCAGTAAGAATTTGAATTATAGACTTGTTGGACAACAGCGTTTTTAGTTTGGTTATTGATACGTGAACTATTCTGTACCAGCGACACAATTTTTTTCGCTGTTTTTTCGTCGTTGCCCATGTATTCCGATTCTCCTCCTTTAACATTGGGTATCAATAAAGTGAAAGTCTCGCCGATTCCATAACTGTAATCCGTGGCATATCCGCGTTCAAGACCTCCGAAGGTTTTATTTTCCGCATTACCGGTCAATTCAGAACCGCCACGTATCGAATATTTGCTGTAATCGTAAGTGTGATACAGATTTGTGATATTCAAAGCAACAGCAATTCCCGCTGCCGGCACAAGTATTGCAGTCGCCTTAAAAAATCGGGCTAACTGTCCGTTTTTTAAACTGTAAATAAACTGTCCGATAACATAAATCCCCATCATCATAGCAAAATAAAACGTCATCTGCGGATGATTCGAAAGAAATTGCAACGCTAAATAAATCGCTGTAACCGAAGCCCCAAGCCAGTATTTGCCACGATATGTCCAGATTATTCCGGCAAAGGTCGGCGGGATGTACGCCAATACCAACACTTTCCAGATATGCCCCGCTTCGATAATGATAAAGAAATACGAGGAAAAAGCGTATGCAATAGCGCCCAAAACAGCCATCCATACATTGAATTTCAACGCTATAAACAACAGAAAGGCTCCTAAAAGAAGTATAAACAGGAGACTTGCCGGCGAAGGCAGATACAAAGATACGGCAGCTCTGATATGACTTAAAAATCTGTTACTCTGACCTCCCGGCGCAATCTGGTACATCGGCATTCCTCCGAACAACGAATTTGTCCAAAAAGTTCGTTCTCCGGTTTCTGCATGGAATTGACTGGCTTCCCGTCCGATACTGCTCGCGGTAACAATATCATGCTGATACAGGGTTTTGTTTTGAAAAATCTCGGGCGCAAAATAAATTATTGAGATAACCACAAATATCGCAATCGCCACAATGTAAGGAATATAACCTTTTAAAGACATTTCTTTCATACACATATATTTTACATTCTTCATCGCTCAAATGTACGGCATTTTTTCGAATTATTGCATTTTTCCTCGAAAATAATGAAAATGATATGATTAAATCGCTGATAATAAAGCAATAATATTTTGAACAGAAAAACAGTTTTTAGAGCGTTTCGTATCCGTAAAAACAGGGAAAAGTGTATTTTGGGGAGAAAATTGTGTAACCCGTTGCGTTATTTGCGTTAAAAAATCATTTTGATGTTTGATTAAAAAAAAATCCTTATCTTTGCGCGCAAATTTCAGTTTATACTAATTTGAAAATAAATTATATTAAATAATGGCACAACAAAAAAAATTTATTACAT
>JAITKY010000051.1 GCA_031278135.1 Prevotellaceae bacterium
TGTACGCTCTGGTCGATGTCTCGGTTGACGGTCTGGAAGAGGGCGCAATCATCCGATTGGGCGATCTTGGCAGTATCCGCGTCACAACCTCATCCGAAGGTCGTGCCACCGCCGAAGAAGTGAATGCCGCATGTATCAAAAAAACCGGCATCGTTTTCGTTCCAGGACAGCGTATCAAAAAAACGCTCGAAAATGTGGAGTTTGTGAAAACAAACTAATACATGTGCTTTCCCTGCGCAAAGAACCGAAATTTCCTGCGCAGAGAATTTTTTTTCCTGCGCAGAGAACCGAAATTTCCTGCGCAGGAAATTTTTTTTCCTGCGCAGAAAATCGGAATTTCCTGCGCAGAGAATTTTTTTTCCTGCGCAGGAAATTTGCAAAATGTATAGAGGTATGAGATGTATGAGGTATGATGCTGTAAATTCTTATCAGAATTGGTAGCCCGTAAGCCCGAAATATACTAGCACAGGGCAACGCCCTGTGTAACGAATCCCGCCCGCCGACAAGCCCTGACAGGGCGTAATTCGTGGATATCTGTGGATAAAAGGATCCACAAATTTGCACAAATCTAGGAAAAGGGACTTTTGTCGTACATCCGTAAAGATAATGCTTTTTTGTAGATGGAACTTTTTTATAAATATTAGCGTTTTATTCCACCCCACCTTTCGTGCGTAAGCAACAATCTAAAATCATAAATCTTCTTTCACCACTGTTTTTGCACTTGAAATAGAGTAAGTTGTAAAAAATCCTCGTCCTCCGTTTGAGAGGTTGGTAATGATATTTGAAGCCGGACCGCCGAAGAACGGGTTTTCGCCGTTCATTTCGTTCTGACACTGGACTATGAAATCGTAATATCCCCTTTCGATGTGGCAAAGAGAGAAAGTTATTGTATCTCCGGGACTTATATACACACGTCGTCTTGTATATTCGTCATCGTCTTCGCGTTCGACTCTGTCTTTTTCATTGATATCCCAGAATCGTTGAATCACCTGTCCATTAATGTACTGACCGTTGAAAGCGACGTCCTGCATCGGCGAAATGCGATTGATGTTAAACAAAACGACAGAATCGTTAAGTTTGTATCGTCCCAAATAATAGTCTTCTGTAGGAGGCTCTTGAGCGTAAAAAAGGAAGTTGTAAAATCTGTAACCCATTAAATTAGTACTTTTTATCTCGATGGAATCGACATCGACAACATTCAACATTGTTGATGTTGCAGAATACGTTTCTTTAATCCCGTCGTTATCGAAATCGACCTCAACGTCAAGCGAATAAGTCACACCGGGAATACCGGTCTTTTTTTCTATCATCGCATAGAGTCCGGGTACGGAATCCACTTCTTTGAAATAAAACACATCGTTTTCTGATGAAGTTATTTTCACCGTTGCGCCTGTAATTCCCTGATTCGAAGATGTATCGAAATACGGGGACGACGTCGATACCTTTATCGAATGGAACGCCTGTTCGTTGGTCAGATAGCCGTAGATAACAATCACAGGCGGCGAATCGTTTGTGTTTATATCAAAAGGTTCGACACACGAAGCAAACAGAGAAACAATAAAAACCGGAATCAGCAAATACTTTTTCATATTCTTAAAATTTAAAATTATACGTCACAGAAGGAACGAACCGGAAAAGATAAACCATGTCGGCAGTTGGCGTTGTTGTTTTGACCTGACTGTAAGTGATTAGCCATGGATTTTTTCGTCCGTAAGCATTGTAAACCGAAAAATTCCATTCGCTTTTCCAGCGTTTTTTTGAATCGGGTCTGGGAATAAAAGTCAGCGAAAGGTCGAGACGATGATACGCAGGTCTGCGATATTCGTTACGACCCGAATAGATTGGGAAATAGCCACCGTCTATTTCGAACCGTCCTGTTGGATAGGTTGTTGGCGTACCTGAAGCGAAGACCCATGTCGCCGAGGCATTCAGTTTTTTGGAAAAATCGTAATTTAGCGCAATGTTTATTGCATGAGTTTTGTCGTAGGGCGCCAGATATGTTTTTCCGTTATTTATTTCGGGGATAGTACGTTTGGAGCGAGAGAGCGTATAGTTCACGAATCCGGTCAGTTTGCCCGAATTTTTCTTTGCCATGAACTCAATTCCGTAAGCCCGTCCCGTCCCGATACGAATATCTCCTTCAAGATGTTGATTCAGCAGCAAACTCGCATGTTCGGCAAAGTCAATCACTCCTGTGAGGTTTTTGTAATACATTTCCACCGATGTTTCGTACATACTGTTTTTGAAATTACGGAAATATCCCGCGGACAACATATCGACTATTTGAGGTTTGATATTTGGACTTGCAGGAAACCAAATGTTTACCGGCGATCCTGCCGCCGAATTTTCGGCAAGTTGGATATACTGCACATTACGTGCGTAATTCGCTTTCACCGACGAACTGCTGTTTATCAGGAAGACGCCGCCGATACGGGGTTCAAGTCGTCCGTAAGCATTGTAGATTCCGCCGTTGTGAAATGTAGAATCCCTGACTTTGTGATTATTATCGTAATCGAAAGTGATGATTTTACCAAGATTTTGGAACATCGACCAGCGAAGACCGTAACGTAGAGTTAATCTTTGGGCAAGTTTCTGTTCGTTCGACAGATAAATAGCATGTTCAAGAGCTCTGCTGCCCTGAACTTCATAATCGGGGTAACCGGCAACCGACACATGTCCGGGCGAAAAACGGTGTAACGTACTGGAAATTCCGTAGTTCAGATTCCATAGTTTGCCGATGTGCATGTCGAAATCGGCATTGAATGCGACGTCGAAAATACCGGCGTTCCAGTATGCATCCATTCCCTCCATGTCGGAGCCTAAACCGTAGCCGTATTTGCTGGTGTTGAGGCTGAATCTCGACAACCATTTTTGTGAAATAGTATGTCTCCATGTCAGTGAGGCAGTGGCGTTTCCATAGTCGAATTGACCGATTTCCGCAGCGAACATGTCTTTCCCATAATATCCGCTCAATTCGATCCTGTCTTTTGCCGAAAGGCGGTGCGAAATCTTGGCATTCATATCGTAAAAATAAACAGACGACTTTCTTAGCGCTTCTTCTTTTGCAAATACGAGGAAAATATCGGCATAACTGCGACGTCCTCCGACAAGCCACGATGTCCGTTCGCCGACATTGCCTTCGAGCATTAACCGTGCGGATATCAGCCCTATACCTCCTGTTCCCTGAAAATCCTGCGGCTTTTCCGATTTCGTTTCTACGCTCAACAGCGACGACAGCCGTCCGCCGTATTTCAGCGGCAAATCGCCTTTAAACAGTTCCAGACCGCTGACTACATCGTTGTTGAATACCGAAAAGAATCCCAGCAGATGCGAAGCGTTATAGACAGTCGTATTATCCAGCAGGATAAGGTTTTGGTCGGGCGAGCCGCCGCGTACGCTGAATCCCGATCCGCCTTCGGCTGTCGCCTGTACTCCCGGCAACAACTGTATCGCTTTAATCACATCCACCTCGCCCATCAGCACGGGAAGCCGTTGTATCTCCTTAATAGTCATCCGTTCGACGCCCATGTTTACGCTTGTGACATTCTCGTCTTTGTCGCGTCCAAACACTGTCACTGTTCCAAGTTCCTGAATATTCGGTTCGAGTTGTATGTCAAATATTTTCGATGCAGTAACATTTATCGAAAATTCCTTAGTTTCATATCCGATAAATGCGGCGCAAATGATATGGTTTCCACTGTCGAGATGCAGAATATAATGTCCTTTATTGTCGGACGACGTCCCGTTCGAAGTTCCTTTTGCATAAACCGAAACACCTTCAAGGGTGTCGCCCGTATTATTATCGGTTACAATTCCTTTAATTTCTGTCTTTTGGCGATTATTTTGACCAAACGCAGGATAGCAGCAGATTAACAGCAACCATGTTAAAACGCTTAAATTTCTAATATAACCCTGAAACAGTTCCATTGGCATCAATATCTATGTGTTTGGCAATGAGTTCTTCGGGCAAACTCCGGCATTCTAAGCATTCCCGATACAGGAATGACAAATGGAAGTTTTACCTTGCATTTAGCATAATTTTCGATGCGATCGATTCCCGTTTGTTTTGCGATGTCGTCAATATTCTGTATGCCCGTATCTTGTGCAATTTTTATATCTGATAGCATATTAAAAAATTTTGCAAATATAAATAAATAAATGCGAACAGCAATATACCTTAAATCCGCACGGGGATTTATAGAGGAAAGGTAGGCACAATTTCGCTATCCGACAATAGCGTAAATTGCTTATTTTATTAAAAACGGACAGCGTGGGTGTTCTCGTTTACTTGTTTGGTGTCTCGCCAAGACAACAAATGTAAGAATGCGGGAATGCACCCATAAAAGGAGTACTATCCGGATTCGGATTTTTATTCATAACGATTTGCTTTTAAGATTCCACTTAACAGCATCAGACCGTTATGAGCCAGAGCAGCGAGTTCGTCTTCGCCGGGATATATCGACATGGGAGCAA
>JAITKY010000074.1 GCA_031278135.1 Prevotellaceae bacterium
ATCCTCAAATCAGCCTGCAGGAACTCATGGATAACGACAATTATCGAAAAATCTTCGACCATGCAAAATATAAACCGTAAAAATTTGTTTTTTAACGCTAAATCCCGCAAGTCACTACGCGCTATTCGGGTCGTGCAGTATCTGCAATCTTGCTGAAAATCGACGATTTAAAAAGTTAAAAATGAAAGTTGGAATACTCTCTTTTCAGGAATTTTTATTTTCAATTCAAGATTTATATATACTTTTGCACTGCATTTTTAAAATGGATTATAATGGGAGAACTATTTGTATATAACAGTTTTTCAAGAGAAAAGGAGATGTTTACGCCTCTACATGCTCCTAATGTGGGTTTGTATGTTTGCGGGCCGACTGTTTACGGCGACCCGCATTTGGGACATGCCCGGTCGGCGATTACTTTCGATTTATTGTTCCGGTATCTTAAATTTTTGGGATATAAGGTTCGTTATGTCCGGAATATCACCGATGTAGGGCATCTCGAAAACGACGCCGACAGTGGAGATGATAAACTGCTCAAAAAAGCGCGGCTCGAACAACTTGAGCCAATGGAAGTCGCAAAGTATTACACCGACCGTTACCATGATATGATGGATGCATTAAATGTTTGTCGTCCAAGCATCGAACCCAACGCTTCGGGACACATTATGGAACAAATCGACATGGTGCAACAGATTCTCGACGCCGGATTTGCATACGTGATTAACGGATCTGTCTATTTTGATGTCGTAAAGTACAATCAACAATATCGATACGGGCAACTGTCGGGACGAGTGATTGAAGACCTTTTCTCGACTACACGGGACAATCTCGAAGGTCAGGAAGAAAAACGGAACAGCGTCGATTTTGCCTTGTGGAAAAAAGCGCAACCCGAACATATTATGCGTTGGAAATCGCCATGGAGCGAAGGTTTTCCGGGCTGGCATCTCGAATGTTCGGCAATGGGACGAAAATATCTCGGTGAAAAATTCGATATCCATGGAGGAGGAATGGATTTGCTTTTTCCTCATCACGAATCGGAAATCGCCCAGTCGCAGATCGCAAACGGCGATACTCCCTGTAAATACTGGATGCACAACAATATGATTACCGTGAACGGGCAAAAAATGGGAAAATCGTTAGGAAATTCTATCATGCTCGAAGAATTTTTTAAAGGTAGCCATAAATTGCTGGAACAGGCATATACCCCCATGTCAATACGGTTTTTCATTCTTCAAGCTCATTACAGAAGTACTCTGGATTTTTCGAACGATGCATTGCAAGCCGCCGAAAAAGGTCTGAACCGGCTGTTGAAAGCGTACGATACTTTGAATGCTCTGAAACCGTCGGACATCTCAAGCGTCGATATCGGTTCGCTGGAAAAAGACTGTTTTGCAGCGCTTAATGACGACTTAAACAGCCCGATTGCCATTTCGGTTCTGTTCGACAGCGTTCGTATAATTAACTCGGTCAACGAAGGAAAAGAAAGTCTGACAAAAGAAGATATCGAATCGCTTACTAAACTGTATAACTCCGTGTTGTTCGATATTTTAGGACTGAAAAAAGAAGAAAAGTCAGATACCGGATTAACAGATAATCTCATAAAATTTGTTCTCGACCTCCGGCAAAAAGCAAAAGCTAACAAAGATTTTGCTGCTTCGGACAAAATCAGAGACGAATTGAACAGCATGGGAATAGCAGTCAAAGATACAAAAGACGGAACAGTTTGGGAATTAAAAAATTAAAAATTAATTCATCTTAATCACAGCCTTAATTATTTTTGTTTGTATCGAATCAGCGAAAGCCTCGTTTATGTGGTTGAAATCGTAGAGATTAATATAGTGTGCAGCAGGAAATGCTCCCTGAACCAACAGTTTTTGCGCTATCATGAAATGTTCCCTGTGCGACCCCGTTACGCCCTTAATGTTCAACGATTGACGGGTAATATATGTCATATCTAACTCAACATCGTTGGGATAAGTGGCTATCAGACAGACATCGTGTTCGGGTTTCACAGTGTAGATTGCTTCGGCAAGCGCTTGCGGAACGCCGGAACATTCGATCAGCAAATCGACTTTTCCTTTTGTGCCGAACAGCAAACCCTGACCGTCGCGGACACCTTCGTTCAAACGTGTCAACAAGTTTTTTTCGGGAGAAACGACGACAGTAGTAATATTTCGTTTACGGGCGGCTTTCAGACGTACATTTCTATCCTGTTCGATTCCGGCGATGGCTACTCTTGCGCCTGCTGCACGTGCGAGTTCGGCTGCCATCAGACCCATGATTCCGCATCCGGTAACAAGCACATCCATACCCGGTTTGATGTCACATTTGCTGTAGATAGCGTTCACTACCACCGACAAAGGTTCTACGATAGCGCCAAATTCGGGATTCAAACCTCCTGTAAACGGCACCACCCTGTCGGATTCAAGAACCATCTGCTGACCGAAAGCGCCATTTTTGTGATATCCCAAAATGACTTTATCGGGACACAAGTTCCATTTGCCGCTGCGACAGGCGGGACAGTCTTTTTTTCGGCATCCTAACTGTGCTACAGGATTGAACAGGTCGCCAACTTTCAACGAGCCGTAATTACCCGGTCCGAATTTCAATATTTTTGCACTGCATTCGTGTCCAATCACTTTTGGACGCTGAATCCAGTCGAAATTGGGTTTGCATAGTGTTGCGTTAACATCCGATTCGCAGATTGCAGTGTAAAGAGTTTCTGCAAGTATCTCGCCTTCTTTCAATTCGGGCATTTCCATTTCTACGATAAAAGTGTTGCGTTTTACTGCTTCCGCTTCGCCCGGATGAAATCTTTCGGAACCATGCAAACTGAATCCTTTTATTATTTTGTTATTCATCAGCCTGATTAATAACTGTTTCAGTCCGGTTATTGGAAAAATTGAACATCAAATGTCTCATTAAACGGTCGTTATGAAAAGAAATATAACATGCTTCGACGTCTTTCAATTTGGCATGTCGTTTTTTTAATATTTCCGAGACCCTGTTACAGTCACATAAACAATGATTTAAACAATTGACGGTATATTTTGTATCACCTTTGAGAATATAAGCGACCATACAGCCTCTGTCAGGATATTTATCTAATAAACAGTTGCTAACCTTTACCAGATACTGTTTGTGGGAATCAGAAATAACGATTGGATTTCTTTGCCTTGCTTTTTTCTTTTCCGGCGGAATAAATTCTACAATATTTTGTGTTTCAACAAAATATTCGAGGCTTGTATTTGCCCATCCGTCGAATTTCAGACGAATTTGCGGGGCGGCTTTTTTCACTTTTTTCCCTTTCAGAATCTCGTTTTTATACTTACGATATTCGGGAACAATATCGATGTGCCATTTTACGGCTTGCGGCGATTTGTCGATATAATCAAACATTACAGCCGAAATATACTCTTCAGCGCTACCGGTATCAATCTTGTTACTGACTTGTACAGCCTCGTAAGCATCTGACAGTAAATCGATACATCGACGTTCAAATTCGTAGATAAACGAACTTGCTACTATTGCATTTATTACTCCTTCATTCATACACTATTTTTTATTGTTCGTATTTGAAATTTCGATTATGAGCGATGTTGCGTCGTCTATTGCCTGCGAACGTGTCCAAAAACGTTTTTGATTCGGTTTGATAATATATATTGAATTGTTGTCATAATACCTGTATTGCTTTCGTACATAGATATTTGGACTTTTTTGCTGTAACGAACGGTTATTCAACATTTTCAATACATGAGTGAAATCGCGAGCGTTTTTAAAAGCAACGTCTTTCCGGACAGGTCCGAACGACAGTACCACTACATTAAGAGGATCGTGCGCCTGAACATCGAAAATGGCGACATTAGCTTTTATCGACGAATGTTGCAGAAAATCACTTAATTCTCTATTAATCATATTGGCGTAAGCCTCGATTTCGTCTGTCGAAGTCCGATGAAATCCGATTGAATTTTCGCCCTGTTCGAATAAGTCGAGACCAAATTTCAACGTGTCCTGAATCAGAATTTGCTCTTTTTCAGTCAGTCCGATTATTTTTTCCACCATTCTGTTTATTTCCGTTTCTTTTTCTTTGACGAAATCGAGATTGGGGGTCTCCTGTTTCAATTCCGCAACTAATTCGTCAAACGGTTTCGTAATAGCGGATAAGTCCTGATTATTTTGAAAAAACGCCGGCAATTCAAGATATTCGTTGAGCATTATCTGATCTCTTTCAATTCCCCACGACGAAGTTGACAGAAATAAATAGTATGTTGCCAAATCGGAATTGAAAAACGCTACTAAACTCTTTTTCATATCACTGCAAATGTCGCCGATTTTGTTCATGATGAAAACCCCGCTTTTGAAATAAGCCTGATAATCTATATACGAGGCTGTGATTTGCGTGTTTTGCCTGTTATCTTTCTGTCCTTTTTTGACAACGATAAAAGGCGGATTAAACAGGTTTCGGTCAATTTTCCTGTAACATTTATCGTTCGGAACAGCCACATTATTAGAAGTATAATATCTGTTTATTTCTTTTGTTTCAATGATCGAAGGTGGCGCAAAGTCCTTATGTTTACTGTCGCCGTTCAATCCGGTGGCATGCAGCCATTTATCATCTTTGAAATAAGATTTCAGATATATCTCCGATTTATTGTTCAACAACGAAAGCAGACGAAAATCATGCATACTGCCCCACATCGCTATTTTCCAGATTTTTGTATCCGGTTTTTGACATTCGTATCTCGGCAAAAATTTCGTGACAGCGTCGTCAATAACCAGACTGTCAACAAGGTTCGACTGTATATACGTTTGTGGAGCGCAGTATTCGACAGTACCTGAAGCATCGGGAGGAAATGTTTTCCGATAGCAGACGATGCAAACAGGAATTGCCGCAGAATTAAACACTTGACCGCCAAAATCTCTTTTCGTTTTCTTGAAAATCGAAAAATTGTAAATCTTTTCGACATAAGTTTTATTGAACAACCATTTACGGAAATTCCGGTAGTTTTTGTTTGTATTGGTCAGGATTTTTGCGTTGAAAATCAATGCGATTGTTCCTTCGTCGGTTACAAACTGTATTGCTTTGTCCATAAATGCAAGAACTTTTTCCTGAGCGTATTTACGTTCGTCCAAATATTTCCTTATTGCCGGACTGATTTTGTCGGTTCCCGACGGGGGATTTCCCACCACCAAATCTGCTTTAACAACAAACTGTTCCGCATCTATTTCCTCGACAGTATCCCTGCACCACAGGTTTTTTCCCTGATTATCATTAAGCGAGGCATCGTTGGGGTTGTTTATCAGGGATGGCAACCGGTATTCTTTTCTTATCCAGAGTGTTTTGTTATCCAACTCTCCTACTAAAGTCAGATAAAGGAAAAAGGCTGTGATTTTAATTGTCAATGGGTCGATTTCTATTCCAAAAATATTGTTAACCAGGATATTTTGCAATTCCGTAAATGGAATTTCATTGCTGGAGTTGGCATTTTTCCAACGCCTGATTAGGCGTTTATAACTTTCGGACAGAAAAATACCCGAACCGCACGACATATCCAACGTTTTGACATTGTAGTTGATAGCGTTTTTAACGGATAATTTGTCATTCAGCATTAATTCTACCAAAGGATACGGTGTATAAAATTGTCCTTTATCATTTTTATCATTAAACTCTCCAAGAAAATTTTCATACGCTTCGCACAACACTTCTACCGGAATGATACTGAAATCGAACACTTTCCATTTTCTATACGATTTCGGATTTTCCGACGCATCGCCATCGATAAAAGTGTTTTTGATTATTTGCAAATGTTTTTTTGTAACTAATTCCCGTTCACCGTTGATGACAGGAAATATATTGAAATTGAAGTGATTGTGCAGTTCGTCGAACAATTTGTAAGTGATGTCCACATCCTCTAATATATCAAAGTAACTGTTTGCGTCCGGTTTTATCCGACTGTAGAGCCATGCTTCCTGCGCTGCACCTCTGTCTTCGAGATAGAGTATAAACAGCGAACGAATCAGCAATCCGTGTATAATTTCCTTGTTTTCAATCTCTTCGTTGAGAATTTTGGCTGTTTTTAGAAAACATTGCGCCATAAAACGGTCTATTCGTCTCTGTATATTGATTTTATCACGAATACCGGATTTGTCTGTCCAGAGTAATCCGCAATCAACTCCAACTTGCGAGAACAGTTCGACTAAGGTGTCTAACCCTTCTTTGTCGTTCTTTTGCGTTCTGAAAATTTCGTATAACAGCATCTCTTCTACGACATTAGTTGCTGCATTCATGTACTTTGGCTTGTCGTAGCAATTGTAGATTCTGATTTCCGTCTCCGAAAAAGCATACAGGAACATTATTTTCCTGTAATTCCATACTTTACGCTGTACTGCTGCAACTTCTCTCAATGCCTGTTCATTGAAAAAATAAACCTTTTTAAACAATATTACAGGAAAATCCCCCGAAAAATAGACTTTGTCTGCTCCGGTTTTTTTCAATTCCTTATATTCGGGATATGAAGACGCAACGCGTGAACAGTCTATCAACCGCTCAAATCCTAATTCTGTATAAAAAAACCCTGTTCCCATCTAACAATTTCAACTTTGAAACACAAAGGTATTAACTAAAATTATTATAACCAAATTTTTTTCGATTTAATTCTTATTTTTTTTATAATCCCATGAAATACAGCGTATAAATCTTTTAATATTTTTGTCGCAAGACAATAAAAAAATGCACTTTTATTCTTAATAATTGCCTTTATCCGGCAATATTCAGGCTATGCAGAATGTTAAAAACTTTGATATGTGTCAAATGGTAAAAAAAAATGCTTCACTTAAAAAAACATTTACAGTCTTCCTTTTTTGGTGGAAACGGATAATTTTTTTGTGCGAAAATCGCGAAAATTGCACAATTTCGGATGAACAATCCATGCAAAAATCGGTTTTTGGGGAGTTCGAAAAATATTTTTTTCATGTCCTAATTCATTGATTTTGTTAATTTAACGAAAATTTTTCAAAAAAAATATCACAAAAAAGAACGCCGTATGAATTATTTTTATTAAATTTGCACCATAGATTTTTAGTGGAACATGGGGAACATGGACGATGAGATAAAAATAGCGATTGTTCTTGACGGAAAGGTTTCGCAGTTGATTGATCTATACGAAAAGGAAAAGGAAAAGGGTCTTTTATATAAAGATACGATAAAAAGACTTGAACAGCGAATCGAGAGTATGGCGTCGGAAATCGAAACGCTGGCAGAAGCGAACCGGAAATTAAAGGTTGCTACGGCATTCAAGTCTAAAAGAGATGCAGCAGATGCAAAAAAGATTATCGACGAATTAGTGCGGGAAATCGATAAATGCGTGTCTCTTTTAAACAGGTGATTTTTTTTAAATAGATGCAATGGACGACGGTAAAGTTGCGGCAAATATAATGATTGCAGGAAAGATATATCCGATGAGGATAGATGTGGAAGACGAAGAGATATTCAAAAAAGCGGAGGCTTCCATACAAAACAGAATAGCAGAGAGATACAACGACGAGTATTCTCACATAGAAAGACAGGATATATTGGCAATTACATTACTTAATGTAACAGCGGAGTTACTCGAATATAAGGAGTTAAACAACAAACGCCGTTATACAATCGAAAAGATTGATCGTGAATTGGGAGTCTATTTAGAGAAACAATGTTCTTTGGATAATATAGAATAGCATAGCCCGCATGTTGCTTTGCGCTTTGGGAAACTCAACATTAAACAACGAAAGGAGTTTAACTCGGAATATTTAGAACAGGCCTTGTAGCCTTTCGAGGTGAGTCTTTTTTTAGACCGATGGACGTTCGAGATAATTAAACCGGAATCTCCGCCCTGTACAACCAGGGTTTCCTCAAACAGCAAGCCATGCGGGTTTTTTTATTATAGAATTTTTTATTGTTAAATAAATATATATAAACAAATTAAATGAATGAATACAATTATAATTATATCCGCTGCAATAGTAGCAGCATTTTTGGCATACATCATCACTCGCGGCATAGTCAAAAAAGCAACCGCTAAATTGATAAAAGACGCTTCGACAGAAGCAGAAAATATTAAACAGAAAAAAATTCTCGAAGCAAAAGAGAAATTTCTGGATTTGAAAAAAGAACATGAATCGTTTGTCAACGAGAAAAACACAAAAATTTCTCAGACGGAAAACAGACTGAAGCAAAAAGAGAACTCTCTGAATCAGCAGATCAATGAAAATCAGAGAAAAAGCAAAGAGTTGGACAATCTGAAAGAAACTCTCGCTCAACAGTTGGACAAAATAGAGAAAAAGTCGGAAGAATACGACAAAATACGCAAACAACAGATTGAAAAACTGGAAAATGTAGCTGGAATGTCGGCTGAGGAAGCTCGTGATTTTCTTATCGAATCGATGAAAGAAGAAGCAAAATCTCAATCGATGACATTTATAAACGACACTATCGAGGAAGCGAAACTCACAGCAAGCAAGGAAGCAAAACGTATTGTCGTACAGTCGATACAGCGTGTTGCTACCGAAACGGCAATCGAAAATTCTGTTACCGTGTTCAATATCGAAAACGACGATGTCAAAGGCCGAATCATCGGGCGCGAAGGTCGTAATATCCGCGCTCTTGAGGCTGCTACCGGTGTCGAAATAGTGGTTGACGACACTCCCGAAGCAATCGTTCTTTCGGCTTTCGACCCGGTGCGCAGAGAAATCGCACGGCTGGCGTTGCATCAACTTGTCACCGACGGACGAATACATCCCGCACGAATCGAGGAAATTGTCGAAAAAGTGCGTACACAAATCGAAGAAGAAATCGTCGATGTCGGTAAAAAGGCAACTATCGACTTGGGAATACATAATTTGCATCCCGAACTTGTGCGTTTAGTTGGCAAAATGAAGTACCGGTCGTCATACGGTCAAAATCTTTTGCAACATTCGCGTGAAGTAGCAAATCTCTGTGCAATAATGGCTTCCGAATTAGGACTTAATTCTAAAATCGCAAAACGGGCAGGACTGTTGCACGATATAGGCAAAGTGCCCGACGACGAACCGGAGTTGCCACACGCTATTCTCGGTATGAAACTCGCCGAAAAATACAAGGAAAAAATAGAAATATGCAACGCTATCGGCGCTCATCACGACGAAATCGAAATGACTACGCTGATCGCACCTGTAATTCAGGTGTGCGACGCTATTTCGGGAGCGCGTCCGGGTGCAAGACGTGAGATCGTCGAATCGTATATCAAGCGTTTGAAGGAAATGGAAGACCTCGCTTTAAGTCATCCGGGCGTCCAGAAAACGTATGCAATTCAGGCAGGAAGAGAATTACGCGTCGTTGTCGGCAGCGAAAAGGTTACCGATCAGGAAGCCGAAAAACTGTCGTTCGATATCGCCAAAAAAATTCAGGACGAAATGACTTATCCCGGACAGGTAAAAATTACCGTTATCAGGGAAACAAGGGCTATTGCATATGCAAAATAAGTTAATAGATTAAAAAGTTAAGAACAATTTCCGGCGAAGATAATGGTTTGTATCTTATCTCCGCCGGTTTTTTTTATCAGAATTAACCCCTAACTCCGCAAAAGTTAGGTAGCTATTTTATATAAAGCATTAATATTTAAATTATTACGAGAATTTTATAGACTACCTAATTAGGTAGTCTATAAAATTTAACATGCTATTGTTTATCAA
>JAITKY010000129.1 GCA_031278135.1 Prevotellaceae bacterium
TGTGCGTACCTCCCGTAACATTAATTCGCCCCAACAAAACGGATACAACCGCTTGCATCAACGACCCGTTTACTTTTGAAGGAACTTATACCGACAACGACGGAACATTCGGCAACGAACTTGTTTCCCGCTGGGAATACAGTGCGACAGGAGAAGCCGATCCTTCATCATGGACGACTATTGCGGGTACGGAAACAAGTTCGTCATCGGGCGCAATCACAAACGATTATACTATCTCTTCCGTCGCTCAGCCCGACGCTGGATATTACCGTATGGCGGTAGCCAATGCCGCAAATATCGACAGCTATAACTGCCGCGCCATGTCGGAGATAGTACATTTGCAGGTCTGGCAATGTAACGGCGCACCCTTCCCGTCTCCCGACATAGCCTGGTTCTGTACCGGCTCAATGGCAACGGTAAATGTCCTGAAAAACGACATCGACCCTGACGGCGACAATATCCGCCTGACGAACGCAGCATTTGTAAACACTACGGATGCAATGCTGGCAGACCTCACTTTCAACGCCACCGATTCGACCGTCAGCCTGACGATAAAACCGGGTACATACATCGGCATCGACGGCTATGTCTTCGACATAATCTACAACATCGCAGACGACGCATTGCCTGCAAAAACCGCCGCCGGAACGCTGAAAATCACAGCGTATCCAACCCCGGGTTATCCCGACATCCGCGTGCGTCTCTGTCCCGACGCCGGCAATGTCAATCTGTCGAAATACATCGACACCACCGACGTAATTAATGCAATTCAATGGACGTCTCAAATACCGGGTATTATAAATTCTCCCGAAGGTCTCATTTCGTCCAATGCCTTCGCCTCGTCGCGTATACATACTCTGACCTACACTGTCAGCAGTCGTTGCGTGAGCGAACAGAAACGCAAGGTCTATCTCGAAATGCTGAAAGACGTACCAGTCCATTTGCCGAAAAATCCAATAATGATATGCCACAAATACTCCGAAGCAGTGAATATCAATCAACTGTTGGGCATCGAAGCAAACGGGACGTGGACGTACTCCCCAAATATCGACAACCACGTAACTGTATCAACATCCACGACACACAACGGCGCAGTGATAATGAACGGTAAAGCAATCTACAACGATAGCGGCATACCTCTAATAACTTACCAAGGGGTTAATGCCAAAATAGTGACGTTCACCTACACAACCGACAGCAACAGTTGTCTGGAAAGTAAATCGTATAATGTGACGATAATATTGACGGAAAATTTATAATTTATTTATAATATGGGTGTGGGGGCAACCATTGTAGCTGCCCCCTTTTTATCCACAGATGTTCTTTGATTTGATTCATCTGTGGAAATCTGTGGATCCTTTTTATCCACAGATTTCGGACTTCTGTGTGTAATCTGTGAATAAAAAGGGAATTTTGTCGTACACCCCCTCTTGCGGTTGCCCACCCAATCTTATTCAACTTTTTATCAGAGATATCAGTTCATTGATTGACAGTTTTTCTGATTGGTCGCTACCTTCGAGAAGCGAATCGGCGAGGTCGCGTTTAGTGTTGTGGAGTTGGATTATTTTCTCTTCGATTGTCTGTTCGGCAACTAACCGATAGACAGTTACCGGACGACTTTGCCCGATACGGTATGCACGGTCGGAGGCCTGGTCTTCGATTGCCGGATTCCACCATGGGTCGAGATGAATTACGTAATCGGCGGCGGTGAGATTGAGACCTAATCCGCCGGCTTTTAGGCTTATCAGGAAGAAATCACCCTGTCCGTTCTGGAAACTGCGCACTTCCGATTCACGTTTTGGTACGGGAGTCGATCCGTCTAAATAGCAGTATGTGTATCCTGCCTTGTCCAACGCTTTGCGTACTATGCTCAGATGCGAAACAAACTGGCTGAAAACCAAAGCCCGATGTCCGTTGTCCTTTAATTCGGCGGCGATTTCGAGGAAAGTGGACAGCTTTGTTGATTCGATAGCCACGTCGGGATTTACCAGCAAAGGATTGCAGCAGGCTTGTCGCAGACGGGTGATTTCGGCAAGAACTTTCATCTGTTTAGCGCCTTGCAGTATAGTGTCGTTCTCGATAGATTCGAGCGCCTGACGACGCAACATTTCGTAGAACGCAATTTCTTCGTCGCTTAATGTGATTTTCCTTATGATTTCCGTTTTGGGAGGCAGTTCTTCGAGTACAGCGGTTTTGGTACGGCGCAATATAAACGGCGTAATCAGTTTTTTGAGACGTCTGCGCGATTTTTCGTCATCGGGACGGACAAAGGTATCATTAAAATGTGTCAGGTTTCCGAGCAATCCGGGATTTATAAACTGAAACAGATTCCACATTTCGCCAAGATGATTCTGTATCGGCGTTCCGGTTAGCGTCACACGGAAATCCGCTTTTAACGACATGGCAGCTTTCGATGTTTTTGTATTATAGTTTTTGATAGCGTGCGCTTCGTCGAGGATCACTGTTGTCCATTTCTTTGCTGTGATGGCTTTCTCTTCGGACAATAGCAGACCGTAGGATATTATCAACAAATCGCCTGCGTCGAGCGAATCGAGCGTTGCGGCACGGTCTACATTGCGTAGCGTCTTTACCGTCAACGATGGAGCAAAACGATTGACTTCGCTTATCCAGTTCGGCATCACCGACACTGGAGCGACAACCAGCGAAGCTCCAAATTGCGAACGATGCAGCAAAACAGCAATCGTCTGTACGGTTTTGCCCAATCCCATGTCGTCGGCAAGACAAGCGCCGGCGCCCCACTCCGAAAGTCGAATCATCCACTGATAACCGCTGAGCTGATACGGTCGCAATTCCGCCTGTAACAACGCCGGCACAGACGCTTCCGACAGTCGAACTGTTTCGAGCCGTTTGTGGAAATCGTTCCAAATCTTATCCGCCTTCAAGTTTTCAAATTCGTCGAATGTGTCGATTATCGAAGCGGAAGCAAAACGGTTGATAACGAGTCCTTTTTTCGATTCGGAAGTAAATACGGCAAGTTCGGACAGACGTCGCCGTAGTTGCTCGCTGAGCGCAAGAAATTCGCCGTTGCCCAGTTCCACAAAACGCCCGTGACCCCGCTGTACCATTTTGCACAATGTGCTTATTGATAATACCGTATTTTCATCAACTTGTAGTTCGCCTTCGAGTTCGAACCAGTTGATATTGCTCTTTACATTGATGCTGATATCCTTGCTCGCAACTTTTTTACGTATCTTAAACTGTTCACCTTCGGGCCATTCTACGACTGCGATGTCCTGATGATGTTCCAGAATGTCGAGCAATTCGAGTGCATCAAACGGGTCGTCGAAAGTCATCAACCCGTCGTCGGAAGTACTGAGGCTTTCGATTGTCTGTATATCGTTAAGTATTCGAGAGTTGTACCCGGCTTCGTCGTCGAGGTTACGGATTACGCGCAGACGTTCTCCGTTTTCGTTTGCGATGAGGACTTTCCCTCCACGTCCTGGTTTGCAGTACGGCGGATACAACCCGAAAGGCTTTACAAACAGTTCGGTTTTCAATTTTTCGCCGATCGGCAAAAGTTGTACACGAATACGCGAATCGGTATCGACCTGTCGTACTTGAATATCGTCTTCGGCAACAATCAGGTCGGACTGTATCTGAAAATACGTGCTGAAATGTTTCAATATCAGCATCATTTTCTCGTATCCGCGTTTTGGAACGGGTTTGTTGTTCGATATTGCATCGATAATATCGTATTGGTATTTAGTTAGTTTATATACTTTGTAACGAGTGTTTGTCTCTTTGCGGACAATGACTCCGACTTTTATTGGCTCCGGTATATCGCATTGCATTGTGTAACTGTTGCCGGACGATTTTACGACGCTTATCACCGGTTGAGCAGCAATCAGTTCGACAAGGATAGTGGTTTCTTCGAGATATACATACGGATGTCCGACCATTTCGTACACAGCATCGCTTGGAAGAGCGCTTGTATATCGAATTCCGCATGCAGCAATACGTTTGTCATGATCGGTCATGCAATTGACTTTTTCGTCACAGAAACTTATTGACGAAATACCTTTCCCCGAACTCCACGTTCCAGCTGCGTTGCGCGTCTGTAGTATGGGATACGCGTTGACTTTGTTCGGGAAAAAACGGTATGCCACACGTGTTTTGCCGGTGTCCACCACATCTTTCTGGATAATCGTTTGTATTGCTTCGAGCGAAAAATACGAGTTGAGTTGCTTCTCCCAGTCTTCCGGATGCTTGACATACGAAAGAACAGGCGTATATTTTAATTTTGCAGCGATTTTGTTGAACAACTGTTTGTATTCGTCTGCCTTAAACCATTTTGTCAACAGATAAGCCGCTTCGTATGCCGAGACATAATGTCCGTTTTCAAACGCTTGCTGTGTAGATATGAGTATTTTCTGTTCTTCTTTAAGCGAAATGTCCATCAGTCCTGACGCGATTGTATTCCACAATATTGTTCCTGTATATTCTTCATTGGTATAGTAATCGGTTTTCTGCATATAATTAACTATTTTTTCTGCTGTTTTTACATTTTCGATACAGTATTCACACGCTTTTTGCAAACAGAAAAAGGCATTGATGTCGTTAGACGTATTTGTCTTTTCTTCTGTTACTTTCCGGAATAAAGGCGTATAAAATTCCTGCCCTTTCGTCAGGCAGGCAATTATGTAAAATAATGCGATTTCGGGCAAACGGGGAAGGTTTTTGTTTTTGTATTTACGTCGCTGTTTTTTCATTCCATTTTCGAACAACATCAGGGCTTCGTCGATGTTTTCATTGAGTAATGCAAAAATCGCTTCGACAAAATAGTTGATTGTTTCGTTGTTATAGACCGATGCAAGTTTTCGCGCCTGTTCAAAATCGCCCTGTATTATAGCAATTTCGGCACGCATACGATTCAGGTTCAAAGATTTGTCGTTTTGTAATTTTTTATCTATCAGTTGCAGATATTTGAACGTATCAATGTTGTCAATGGTTTCGCTAAGAAAATTTTCGTAAATTATTTCAATGATTTTGCCAGATATTTTATGGATATGTTTGTCGTACGCCGGCTGAAAAAAAATAGCCGACAAATGGCTAATTCGTGCTTCGTCATCAAACAAATCTTTTTCGGCGACGGCTAATTTATCCGGCTCGTAGCAAAGCGAATACAGATAATCAAATAGCCTGTTACGTTGCATATAGGAATAATAATGGTGTGTGGTTTTCGTGTAAATTTGCGCTCTATTACTGCAAAGCGTCGGAAATAACCATATCGACAGATCAATATTCGTGAAATACTGATAATTGTACCCTTCTCTGTCGATTAATCCGGTATTTTGTTCCTTATCAATAATTGCAATCAGATCGTGTCGCCTGATATTCGGTAGAGCTGCAATAATATCATCAACATTCAACGGCTGACAGGTTAGCGCTAAAAAATCGACAACCCTGCGTGTATTTTCTTTAAGCGCTTGATATCTTTTTATTAACTTATCCAACATACAATGACAATTAAAAATTTTAAAGTGCAAAGATATGAACTATTTTATTTAAGAACAAAAAAATATGTTGGTTGAATGCTTCGTCGCTGCGCTCTTTATAATGACGCTTTTCGTAAACAGTACATTAACTATCCGTTATAAGCGTCTTTCTGCTTCTGGTTTCGGGACGAAAACTCTTATCCAATAGCGCCTAAAAAAAGATTTTAGCCATTTTTATTTGTTTGTGCGTAATTGAAAATTTAATACTACTTTTGCACGATTATTTATAAATTAATGATGTGTATTTTTTATAGTATTATGAAACTTTTTTATCGCTTGTTTATTTATATATTTGCATGTTTGCACATTTGCGTATTTGTTTCGTGTTCGAGCAAATCCGTTACGCCTCCGCAAGCAATTTTGCCTGTTCCTGACAAACATCAACTTGCATGGCACGAATTGGAACAGTATGCGTTTATTCATTTCACAACCAATACTTTCACTGGAAAGGAATGGGGCTATGGCGACGAATCGCCTGCAATATTCAACCCCGTGGATTTCGATGCTGAACAGTGGGTTACAAATATCAGGGACGCAGGATTGAAAGCCTTAATATTGACGTGTAAACATCATGACGGTTTTTGTTTATGGCAAAGCAAATATACCGAACATTCGCTCAAAAATTCTCCGTTCATGGACGGTAAAGGCGATGTGGTAAAGGCTGTTGCCGATGCTTGCCGTAAATATGGGTTGAAATTCGGGATCTATCTGTCGCCATGGGACAGAAACAGCGCTCAATATGCGCAACCCGAATATATTGTGTATTACCGTAATCAGTTACGCGAACTGCTCACCGGATATGGCGACATATTTGAAGTCTGGTTCGATGGCGCTAACGGTGGCGACGGTTTCTACGGAGGTGCAAGGGAAACCCGGAAAATCGACAACAAAACGTATTACGATTGGCGCAACACTCATTCTATTGTTCGTGAACTTGCTCCGAAAGCGCTAATGTTCAGCGACGCCGGACCCGACATTCGCTGGTGCGGTAATGAAAAAGGGTTTGTCGGCGACCCAAACTGGAATATTATTAACGCCGATACACTTTATCCGGGTCAGCCGCATATCAATAAACTGTTGAACAATGGGGATGAAAATGGGACGTCGTGGATTCCCGCCGAAGTGGATGTATCGATACGTCCTGGATGGTTCTATCACGAAAACGAGGATTCGAAGGTGCGAACGCCTGATAATCTATTTAAAATATATTTGGAATCCGTCGGTCGAGGAGCAAATCTTTTGCTAAACATACCTCCCAACAAACATGGACTGTTGCACGAAAACGATATCCGCTCACTGAAAGAATGGAAACAACTCCTCGATAAAACGTTTGCTGTCAATCTGGCAGCGAAATCGAAGGTGAAAACAGACAGTTATCGAGGAAAATCAAAAACATATTCCGCAAATAATGTTACCGATGGCGATAAAGATACTTACTGGGCTACAAATGACAATGTCCGTAACGCTTTTCTTGAAATCGATCTGGGCAAATCTCAAACGGTTAATTATATCGTCGTTCAGGAATATATCCGATTAGGACAACGTATTAAGAATTTTGAGGTCGAAGTGTGGACAGATAATAAATGGACGCCGGTTAACAAAGGTACAACGATAGGATATAAACGTATCGTCAAAATATCTCCAGTCGAAACTCAAAAAGTCAAAATCAAGTTCACTGATGCAAAGGCTTGTCCAGTGATTTCAAATGTCGAAATTTATTAATTATTAATTACTATATTCCGGCAACAGAAAGTACGAGAAACTTGCAGATAACCCTTTGCGAATATGCATGCAATAATTCTTTGTCCCTTGAGACATCTGCGATTTTTTCATACGCTTTTTTTAATTGCTGTATCCATCTCTATCATTACATTAATCCTTGTTCTTCTAAGATTTTTACGACTTCTTCTTTAGTTAAAGAAACATACTTTGCCATTTCTTCAATAGAAACTCCATTGAGCTTCAAATTCATGAGAAATATGACTTTACCTTTTTGTTCACCTATGGCTATACCTCTTTGTTCACCTCTTTGTTCGCCTATGGCTATACCTTCTTCCTTGCCTCTTTCTTTTGCGACGTTCATACCGCTAGTGTAGTCGGAAAGAGCCATTTCGCGCATACGATATGCATGCAATAATTCTTTGTCCCTTGAGACATCTGCGATTTTTTCATACGCTTTTTTAATTGCTGTATCCATCTCTATTATTTTTTTAATTGTTTCACTGTTTGTATATTTATCGAAAAATGTTAACCAGCGATGAAGTATGTTTTTCACTATATCTTTATTCTCCAATCGTCTGAACTTCACCATATCAATAAAATGTATTTCTAACACATCGGAGAGGAGACAGTTTTTATAAAAATCTTCCCAAAGATGATAACTCGTATGAAATGCATCCTTCGGAATAGTCTCTGTTCCAAGCGTATTATGAAATTCCGCTCCAAGGATATTGATATTTATTACAGGAGATAATTTATTGTAATCTTCTCCCGAACTGAGGCCTTCGGTATATTCGTTGCCCCAATAATACAGACTGCGTTTGTTCATATTGCCAACATCGCGAAGTTGCACTTCGATGTTTACTTTTGTACCGTCGGTCATCATTGCGCGGAGGTCTAAAACACTCGATTTGTCGCCAATGATTTTGGCGGACTTGCTCCTGTCTTCAAGTATTTTTATCGACACAATGTTGTCTTTGCCCGTTTTATGTAAGACGGCATTTAAAAATGCTATCAATTGCTCCTCGTCGCCTATCTCGCCCATATACTTCATAAAAAGATAGTCGTTCAGAGGATTTAATCTCTCCAATATGTTTGGGTTTCCTTCCTCATCCATGTATTTCATGAACACATAATCTTCCAACGAATTTAAATTTTCATCATCCATAATAATACTTTTTTATTGCCGCAAATATAATGATTTTTCATCAAATCAAAGAAAAATATTAGAAAACAACTGTATTTTTGCTAACTAAAATTAAGTAAAAATAAATAATTCCCTCGGTAAACAGGAAAGGAATATACTGTGTTATGAGGTTATTTTGTCTAAAAAATAAAGTATAAATAAATTTTTGATTACATTTGCAAAAAATTTTGTGTATGAACAGATACGAACAGCGTGGCGTCTCGGCATCGAAAGAAGATGTACACAACGCAATAAAGAATATAGATAAGGGATTGTATCCTAAAGCATTCTGTAAAATTATCCCCGACATACTGACGGGCGATCCCGAATACTGTATGGTTATGCACGCCGACGGCGCTGGGACAAAATCTTCACTCGCATACATTTACTGGAAAGAAACCGGCGACATGAGCGTGTGGAAAGGCATCGCTCAGGACGCTATCGTGATGAATACCGACGATTTGCTATGTGTCGGAATCACTGACGATATCCTGCTGTCATCGACTATTGGACGAAATAAAAACCTGATACCCGGCGAGGTTATTTCCGCCATCATCGCAGGTACACAGGAATTTGTCGATTTAATGCAGTCGTTTGGCGTAAATCTCTACTTGACAGGCGGCGAAACGGCTGACGTCGGCGACCTTGTCCGTACCATAATCGTGGACAGCACAGTCGTTTCACGCATCAAACGCAGCGAAATCATCGATAATGCGAACATCTCCGCCGGCGACGTGATTGTGGGACTTGCTTCGGCGGGACAGGCATCGTACGAGACTGAATATAATGGAGGTATGGGCAGTAACGGACTTACTTCAGCACGTCACGACGTGTTTTCGTCCAACCCGCTGTCGAGGCTGTATCCCGAAAGTTTTGATCCATCGATGCCGGCGAATCTTGTGTATTCCGGCAGCAAAAAATTGACCGACACAATCAACGGCATTCCCGTCGGCAAACTTATACTGTCCCCTACAAGGACTTACGCTCCGGTAATCAGAGACGTCCTGAAACTTCACCGGCAAAATATTCACGGGATGGTACACTGTTCGGGAGGAGCACAGACAAAAATCCTGCATTTTAT
>JAITKY010000182.1 GCA_031278135.1 Prevotellaceae bacterium
TTTGCATAAAACGCTGTCAGTTCCTCATTTACCGCAGCCAATGCACCTTTGTACTGTATATTCGGAAATTTATAGCGGATATTTCGCAACCGGTCAGCCATGCGAAATTCTTCCCAATCTATAATCATTGCCAAAGTCGCTCCCGGCTGTATGTAGAAATTAATATAACGATTTTTAAATGAAACGTATAGATGTTGTGGATAACTCACGGGCAACAGACAGTTGAAACGTCCGTCGGGGTATATGCGTACCATTCTGGGCAAATCTTCTCTCGTAACTTCATTTCCAAAATAAATAATTCCGCACGAAATGTCTGAACGCTTGTCGTAGCCTTTGATATAGCCGATTAATCGTGCTGTATCTTTCGAGAAAAATTCACCCTTATTGAAGTTCATTGGCGTTTTTCGTTTGGCTTTAGCGAGTTCTTCGTCTATCCATTTCGTCACTCCATAAGGAACGGGATCGTTTGGCGACCGTCGCTTTTCTTTGGGATTCAGCGAAATACCATATATCCACAACTGACTGTTTTCGTCTTCATTAAAAAAGTTGATTTTCTTGACAGACTCGTCTATTCTGGGATATACCAAAATAAATGTTGAATCGCCCGAAGCAGGCATGGAAATTCTTTTGTCAAATTCGCCTTGTCGAATATCTTTTATATCCCATTTTTTACCGGTGGCGCAATCTTCGAGAAAACTTTTTTTGCCAAATTCTACCCACCATCCCGGAATAAACTCAGTGTATATATACAGCCGTGTTTCGTTATCATCAAGTTCAATCCTCGATACAGAAAAGATTCCGGAAGGATTAAACTCACACGCAGGATTTTCGATAATCCTGTCTTTCGCCGCAAGACATGCGGCAAACATCATAAGTAAACACAGTAAAATGTGTTTGTTCATACAATTAATTTTCAATAATGCATTCATTTTTAAGTATTTAAATAATAAATAATTTATATTTTCAGATTACAAATATATTAAAGATTTTGCACATTCGCCATATTTGTTCTACTTTTGTAAAAAATTTGCAGATAGATGGATTCAAAAATCTTCGATAAACTGAAAATACTTGCCGAAGCAGCGAAATTCGATGTTTCCTGTGCCTCGAGCGGCACAACGAGAAACAATCCTGGAAAAAGTATCGGGTCAACGTCCGGATGGGGTATCTGCCACAGTTTCACGGAAGACGGACGTTGCGTGTCGCTGCTGAAAATCATGCTGACAAATTGTTGCATCTACGATTGTGCTTACTGTGCAAATCGCAGAAGCAACGATATTCGGCGTACAACGTTCAGCGTGTCGGAGTTGGTTGAGCTGACCATTGAATTTTATCGAAGAAATTATATCGAAGGTTTGTTTTTGAGTTCGGGAATTGTACGTAACGCCGATTACACTATGGAACGTATGGTACGTGTAGCCAAAGATTTGCGCACGGTTCACAATTATAACGGATATATCCATCTTAAAAGCATTCCCGGAACAAGTAGCGAGTTGATTGCCGAAGCCGGTTTGTATGCCGACCGTTTGAGTTGCAACATCGAAATGCCGTCGGAAGAAAGCCTTAAGTTGGTCGCACCCGACAAAAACTATCAAAGCGTTTACATGCCAATGCAATACATTCAGCAGGGTTTTTTGCAGGGTAAGGAAGAGAGGAAAAAATATCGTCATGCACCGCGTTTCGCTCCCGCCGGACAAAGTACTCAGATGATTATCGGCGGCTCGCCCGACGACGACATGAAAATCCTCTCATTATCCGATTCGCTATACCGGCGTCCGGCAATGAAACGGGTTTACTATTCGGGATATATTCCCATAAACACTTATGACTCACGTTTGCCGGCGTTGAATACTCCGCCACTGGTTCGCGAAAACAGGCTGTATCAAGCCGACTGGCTGATGCGGTTCTATCATTTCAAAGTCGATGAGATTGTGAACGAATCGCATCCCAATCTCGAACTTGACATCGACCCGAAACTGTCGTGGGCGTTAAGGCATCCGGAAGCGTTTCCCGTAAACATCAATACCGCTGATTATGAAATGATATTGCGTGTTCCGGGAATAGGAGTGAAGTCCGCAACGCTGATAATAACCTCTCGTCGTTACGGACAATTGACGTCCGCACATTTGCAGAAAATAGGCGTGGTGATGAAACGTGCCCGGTATTTCATCACTTGTAACGAACTCGCTGTATCGACTGTGCATGAGACAAGTACGGAATACGTTCGCAGGGCTTTGACTGCCGCTCCTAAAAAAAAGGAAAAGAAAAAGAAAAAGAAAACCGATGACGGACAGTTAATAATCGATTTTGGCAACAGAGAATAAATGCTTTATTTTATTTACGATAATACTTTTGAAGGACTTTTGACCTGCGTTTTCGACGCCTTCTATCGACGGGAATTTCCACAAAAAATTGTTGGAAAAGATACTGTACTTCCGTTGTTTACCGAATCGTTCGAGGTGATAACCGACGAAGTCAAATCGGAACGTGTTTTGAATGCGCTAAGGAAAAAAATCTCTTCTTCGGCTTTGCGTATGCTTTTTATCGATTTTCTCTCCGAACTTGAGGGTATCGAAATCATCATTTTCCGATACATCCAAAAAACGATAACGTCAAAACAAAGTATCGAACTGAACTTTGCCGACGCCGATGTACTCGAATTGTCGAAAATCTACAAAAAAGTTGTTCGTGAAGAAGAACGTATCAGGCAATTTGTCCGTTTCCAGAAAACCGCCGACAATATCTATTTTGCTGTGATTGAGCCTGTGTATAACGTTCTGCTTTTGACCGCCAACTTCTTCAAAACCCGTTACGCCGACCAGCAATGGATTGTCTATGACACAAAAAGAAAATACGGGCTGTTCTACGACTTGAACACCGTCGAAACGGTCTGTTTCGACAATCTCGATATTTCGCCAACCACAGGAAACATAAATCCCCAAAAATTACACGAATCCGAACTCGTATTCAGAGAATTGTGGAAAGATTATCTCAATGCCATCACAATCCGTGAACGAATAAACCCTCAACTGCAACGCAAATACATGCCCGCCAGATTTTGGAAATACTTGACAGAAAAAGCTTTAAAACCTTAAACTTTGTTTGACAACCTCACCGCACAGGATACGGGAGTTTCTTTCCTGAGTTCATAATTTTTGCGTTGTATAATTGTTTCATAACGCCATCGCAC
>JAITKY010000191.1 GCA_031278135.1 Prevotellaceae bacterium
GAGTTTTATTAAGTCGTTATATCTTATTTATTTAGCTACGCCGATTTAAAAATTCGCGTCTCTAAAGAATAAACAGAATGCACAGAATCGGCGTTTCCCAAAAACGTTCCGAAGCAGGCGACATATACATCAAGAGCAACCGCAAGGATTGCCCTTACGCATGTTATCCATATTCAAATCCTTCAGATTTCCGGACAGCCAATTATAATCAGAATTTACAGGATTAACAGAATTGTCCAGCATTCTGATAATTCTATAATTCTGCAAATTCCGATCCAATTCTGCAAATTCTGATCCAATTCACAGAATTTCGTGAATACTTCGGAATCCTTCGCCTACGACCATTCCGGCATCGATTATTGTTATAAAGGCTTCGGGATCGACTTCCCTGATATGTTGTTGAATAAGATTGACTTCCTTCGGATTGACATTAGTGAAAATCACATTCTTTTTGTTGCCTGTGTACATTCCTTCACCGTAAAGAATTGTCCCGCCACGTTCCAGGTCGAGAACGAATTTCGCTATTTCCTCGTGTTTGTCGGAAACGATTATTAAAGTCTTGATATTACGGAACCCATATACGGCGGCATTTACTATCCGCCCGGTTATGTATATGACAATAAAAGAATACAGCGGTATTTTGATGTCCTGAAAAGCCACGAACGAAAGTATCACCACACAGGAATCGACAATTATAATCATAGAGCCCAACGGAATACTTGTTCTTTTCGAGAAAATCATGGAAATCACATCCGTTCCTCCCGAAGTGGCGCCCGTCCGGAATATCAGTCCGCTACCTAAACCCACACATACAGCGCCGAATATTGTGGACAACATCACATCGTCGACCAATGGACTGTACCCCCAACTGTTTTCCAGAATAAATGTAAACAAAGCCATTGTCAGGAACCCGACTACCGTTTTGATTCCGAAAGATTTGCCGAGGATTTTTGTTCCTATAATACACAACGGAATATCCATACATATTGCAGCGACGCTGATATCGAGATTATCGGGCAGGCTTGTTCTTATCAGACTTTCGAAGGCGGGATGATACATTTCGTACAGATAATGCAAAACAATCGAAATGCCGTAAACGCCACCGGGAGCAAGTTTGTATGGCGATACAAAAAACACAAATCCTGCAGCAATAATTAACGACCCTGCAACCACTTGTCCGTAATTCACGACCCACTTTTTCGATAAAAACTTCTCTGACTGAATCGACATAACTTAAAACCGTTTTATATTATTAACATTCCTTTTCCCTGCCTGATTATTTCAAATTCGGAATTTGTACAATCCACAATAGTCGAAGGTATTATCCCCCCTCCCCCTCCATTGATACATGCATCGACAGAAGAGCCTAATTTTTCGTCAATCAGTTCAGGATCACTGATATATTCGATAAAATCGTTGTCAATCTTGATTGAAGTCGAAAACAAAGGTCGTTCAAGTTTCCTGACAAGTTCGAGAGCGATTTTGTTGTTTGGGATTCGCAATCCTATTTGTTTACGACGGCTCAACAGTTTGTCGGGTACTTTGTTAGAGGCATTTAGGATGAAAGTGAATGCTCCCGGCAAGTTTTTTTTCAGAACTTTAAATGTCGGCGTATCGACTTTAGCATAATCCGAAAGATTACTCAGACTGTCGCAAATCAACGAAAATACAGCCTCTTTTCTGTTAAGATTTTTTATTTTCAGGATTCTGTCAAACCCCTTTTTACTATTCAGCGAACAAGCCATTGCATACACCGAATCGGTCGGATATATCACAATGCCATCGTTTTGCAAAATTTTCACCACTTTGTCTATCTCTCTGTCCGACGGCGAATCAGGATGTATTTTTATAATCATAAAACATTCCAAATTTTATGCAAAATTACGTATTTAATTTGTATATTCAATTATTTCACTAATTTTGTGCAAAATTAGATACGTATTTTGAAGAGGAAAGTAATAAAAATTTTAATTGCGACAGTGTGTATATGTTATGGGATATGCGCTTATACACAGGAAAATAACAAGTCGAAGCCGTATATTGCCGATTCTGTTTCGACACCGCAAAACGAGAAACAGAAACTGATAATGACCGCCAAAAAATTGATGTTCGAGGGCAATATCAACGAATCGGCAGCCTCATATCGCAAAGCCATAGAAATCGATCCCAAATGCGACGCCTGTTATTACGAACTGGCAAATATCCTGATATATATGAACAAAGAACAGGAGGCAAAAGAAATCGCCGGCATAGCGTATAATCTCGACCCCGACAATCCATGGTTTGCCCTGTTGTACGGACGGTTATGTTTTCATTTTAAGGAATACGACAAGGCACAACAACTGTTCAGACAAATACTTGTTCATCACAGTAATAAACAGGAAGTCTGGTTTGGTTTGGCTTTGGCTTACGAAGAACGGGGACTTTTTCCGCAAGCGCTTGGAGTATTGGACAGTATGATAATCAGATTTGGTGAAAGCGACGATATTTCGTACCGCGTTTTCAACGTGTCAATGGATGCCGGAAACTACGACAGGGCTGTTGTCGAAATCAAAAAAATCGTAAACAACTATCCCCACGAACCGAAATACGCGACTTTACTTGCCGAGGCTTATGCCGAAATGGGAAACGATTCGCTTGCAATCACAACATATGACATAATTCTCGAAGAGAACGAATCGTTTGCTCCAGCGTTGCTTGGCAAGGCAGAACTGTTCCGTAAAAAAGGCCAATTTGTTCACTATTTCAAATCGTTACAGCAATATGCCGGCAGCAAAGCCATCCAACCCGAAACAAAAGTCGAATATATCAGCCTGATACTGAACATTCCTTCGTTTGCCAGTCATTTCAAGAGCAATATCGATACAATATTTGCGATATTGTCGTATGTACATCCTGTTTCGATGGAGTTGAAGATTGTACAGGCGCGCTATTTTGCTATTACGCAACGACCGGAACAGTCGATAGTTATTTTGGGACAACTCACTGATATGGACAGTAATAACAAAGATATATGGCTTGGATTACTCTCGTTGGAATACAGTATGAAAATGTTCGAACAACTCGAACAGTCGTCGCAAAAAGCAATAAATTCCGACCCCGAATATGCTACATTTTATATGTATGCAGCATTGGCGTCGTGGTCGAAAAATCAAGTTAAGCCTGCAATCGCAATTTTGGAAAAAGGTATCGCAAAAGCAAAATACGATTCCATATTCATGGATAACGCATTATCGTTTCTTGGCGACATGTATTTCAGTATCAACAAGTCGAAAAAAGCGTTTGCATATTACGAAAAAGCTTTAAAAAACAATCCCGAAAATGCTACCGTACTGAATAATTATGCTTACTATCTGTGTCTTACGAAATCAAAAAACATGGATAAAGCCCACTCAATGAGCAAAAAAGCCATCGAACTCGAAAGCAGCAATCCTTCGTTTCTCGATACGTATGCTTATATATTGTTTTTGCAGGGAAAATATGCCGAAGCAAAGAAAATATTCCGCAAGGCTCTCGCCGCTGGTGGCGACGAAAGCGCCGTAGTATTAGATCATTACGCTGACACTTTAGATAAACTCGGCGAACGGGCTATCGCTGAAATATACTGGTCGCGAGCGTTGAATAAACCGGACTGTCTTAATCCGGAACAAATTAAAAAGAAATTAAAAGGAAATTAATCAGAATGTAAAATGTTATATTTCAGCAGACATATTTCAATAGTTGCAATTATTCTGATTGGGCTTTTCGTCAATTTGAATGCACAGGACGACAGGGAACTTGAAAAAAAAAGTCTGGAAATGCTCAATGAAAATAAGAAAAGAGAGGCTGAAGAAATAGCAACAATTAATAAACAGTTGGAGTCGAATGGCGAACAATTGAAAACTACTTATTCAAATTTGACGCTGATACAGAGAAAAATTGATTTGCAAAAATCATCAATCAATACTACCGACAAGATTATAAGAGAATTGCAAAAACAATTGAAAGAAAAAAAACAAGCCGTCGAACAACTTCAAAACGATTTGGAAAGTGTAAAAAACTCTTATAAAAACCTGCTAAACAAATACTACAATATCAGGATTAAGGGAAGCGCCTGGATGATAATCATGGCAAGCGAAAGTTTTGCTCAGGCATACAAACGAATGAAATATGTGCGTGAAATCTTGTTGCTGCTGAAAGCCCAAGCTATCAAAATCAGGGAAATGACCGAACGACTGAACGACGAAATAATGGATATAGCGAAAAAAGAACAACTTTTGTCGTCGAAAGAAGATGCAAAACAAAAGGAAATGGAAATACTCCGTACCGATGAAAAGAAATCACAATCGGTATATTCCGAATTAAAACAAAAAAATTCCGAACTCGAAAAACAGTTGAAAGAACGTAAAAAAGCATACAGCCAACTCCACGACCAAATGCGTGAACTTATTCGCAACGAAATGAAAAAAAACGCCGAATCGGGAATAACGGACGAAATGATTGCTTATACGCAAAGCTTCGAAGATCTGAGAGGTCTTTTGCCCCACCCCGCAATTGGAGTGATTATCCGCCCATTCGATGATGACAAGTCCAAATCGATTTACGCAACGGTGAAAACTCTGCCAAACAAGGGCATCGATATCCAGACAGCGGAAAACGCCGAAGTCTATGCCGTTTCGAAAGGCGTCGTGACAAGGATCGGAAAATTGGCGATAGGCGGCGTCAGTATCATTGTCAGTCATGGAATTTATCGCACTGTGTATGCTTCGTTATCGTCGGCTTTGGTGAAAGTCGGCGACGAAGTTAAGGCCCGCCAAAAAATAGGAGTCGTGAAAAAATCTTACGACGGCCCTGTAATGCACTTCGAATTATGGAAAGACCTCGAAGCTCAAAATCCTGAAAACTGGTTGTTTAAATAAATGTTGTGGATTTTCCTTCAAACGTAAGTAATCCGTAATTTACAGAATTGTACAAAATTAATTCTGGTAATTCTATAATCCTGCAAATTCTGATAGAATTTGAATAACTCCCAAAAAATGTAGCGTAGCCCGGGGACAACGCCAACCTTCTCTGTTAACCCGCAGCGTCATTGTAAATGTTAATTTCGTACCGAAACCAAAAGCGGAAAGACGCTTGTAATGTACCATTTACGCAAAGCGTCATTGTAAGCCGCAGTGCCCGTAGAGGGAAGGCATACCTTGGCCTCTACTATATCGGTATCCATGGGATTATAATCACATCGTCGATTGATGTGACCTTATTTATCTGAATCAGAACTTTTACCGATTTTTTGCATGAGTTTCGAAACAGCAGCCTCAATCGACAGTTCGCTACCCAAAAGACGTA
>JAITKY010000030.1 GCA_031278135.1 Prevotellaceae bacterium
TTGCGTGACTACACATGGACCAGCTTCAATAACTGTGCAAGGGATGTTCTTTCCGTCATCCCCAAACACAGAAGTCATTCCGACCTTTTTTCCAATAATTCCTGGCATGTTTTTTAATATAATTTATCTTTTTTCTATAATTTTTACTGTTTCTTTCGGGATTGTGTTTTTTACTTTCCCGTATATATAACTTTCGGGATGAAACGAATAATACGGTTTGACATCTTTCGTCGTTTCGGATGTCAATAGCCGACATCCAAGACGTTTACATTCTCCGATTTTCGCATATTCCTTTTCGTATTTTTCGTACAACTCGTCTGCGTTCAACTCCGGATGATTTTTTACCCAGATATCAAATGCTTCCCTGTTTTCGTATATACAGTCGTAAAAGTCTATGACTTTGCGCAGTTTATACTCAATCTTGTGTGCGTTGCCCCATTTATTTATTTTAAGTACAAAAAATATATTCATGTCGCGTGACAGGCTTGTATCTTCAGTATCAACAAAAACCATTTCTCCATCTTTATTTGAATTAGCGTCATCAGGCGGCAAAAACTTTTTGTTAATGTCAACAAAGGCTTTGCTAAAGTTTTTTTCGGCGCTGCCGGCAGAGACTAATTTGTACTTTACACTGTATTTTTTCCTGCACTGTTATACTTTAATCTCGACTTCTACCCCCGAAGGCAATTCCAGTCGCATCAAAGCGTCCACTGTTTTCGGAGTAGAGCTGTAGATGTCGAGCAGTCGTTTGTAGTTGCTCAACTGGAACTGTTCGCGCGATTTTTTGTTTACGAATGTAGCACGGTTCACCGTAAATATCTTTGTCTGAGTAGGAAGAGGAATTGGTCCACTCACTACTGCTCCGGTGGTTTTAACCGTTCTCACAATTTTCTCGGCTGATTTGTCTACCAGAGAATGGTCGTACGATTTCAATTTTATTCTTATTTTTTGACTCATTTTAATAATTTTTTATTCATCCAAACTATGTTTACGTCCACTTGACTTTTCGATGATATCTTTAGCCAAGTTTGCAGGAACTTCCGCAAAATGAGAAAATTCCATTGTTGATGTAGCCCTTCCCGATGTTATTGTCCGCAGGACGGTTACATATCCGAACTGTTCCGACAACGGAACTTTTGCTTTCACCGAACGGGCATTGGCTTTCGATTCCATTCCCGTGATATGTCCACGACGTTTGTTGAGGTCGCCGATGACGTCGCCCATATTTTCCTCCGGAGTAACAACTTCCAGCGACATTACAGGCTCCATAAGTATCGGTTTTGCTTTAATTGCTGCATGACGAAACGCTGCCCGTGCACATATCTCGAATGACAACTGGTCGGAATCGACAGGGTGGAACGAACCGTCTTTCAAAACAACTTTCAGGCTTTCAACCGGATATCCGGCTAAAGGACCGTTAGACATCGCTTCTTTGAAACCTTTTTCTACGGCAGGGATAAACTCTTTCGGGATATTGCCGCCTTTAACCTGATCGACAAATTGCAGACCTACAACTCCTTCGTCGCTCGGACCTATTGATATGATAATATCGGCAAATTTTCCACGTCCGCCGGTTTGTTTCTTGAACACTTCACGATGATCGATAGTGCCGGTAAGAGCCTCTTTATAATTAACTTGCGGAGCGCCCTGATTGATTTCGACTCCAAATTCGCGCTTCAAACGGTCAACAATGATTTCGAGGTGCAACTCGCCCATTCCGCTGATGATTGTCTGTCCGCTATTTTCGTCGGTTTTAACGGTAAATGTGGGGTCTTCTTCCGAAAGTTTATTTAGGGCGATTCCTAACTTGTCGAGATCTTTTTGGGTTTTCGGTTCTACTGCCAATCCTATAACCGGTTCGGGGAAACTCATTGACTCTAAAGTGATAAGATGTTTTTCGTCGCAAACGGTATCTCCTGTGCGCAGGTCTTTGAAACCTACGGCAGCGCAAATGTCTCCTGCTTCGACGAACTCAATGGGGTTCTGTTTGTTGGAGTGCATCTGATACAGACGTGCGACTCTTTCTTTTTTATCCGAACGGGTATTGTAGGTATACGAACCGGCATCGAGTTTACCCGAATATGCGCGTATAAACGCCAGACGTCCTACATAAGGGTCGGTGGCAATTTTAAATACTAATCCACAAAATGGCTCTTTTGCAGATGGTTGGCGGATGATTTCGTTGCCGTTATCGTCTTTTCCCTGTACAGCGCCTTTATCCAGCGGGCTTGGCAGGAACCGTATAATCGCATCTAACAGATATTGAACGCCTTTGTTTTTGAACGACGAACCGCACATCATCGGTGTAATCGACATTCCGATAGTGGCTTTGCGTATCGTGTCGATGATTTCGTCTTCGGTAATAGCGTCGGGATTGTCGAAGAATTTTTCCAGCAAATCGTCGTTATATTCGGCAATAGATTCGATTAATTTTCCTCTCCATTCTTCGACTTCGTCGATCATATCCGGCGGAACATCTTTATATACAAAATTGTCGCGGACAGTCTTGTCATCGAAAAAGACAATAGCTTTTTTGGTAATCAAATCTACGATTCCTTCATATTTATCTTCGGAACCGATTGGTAATGCGATAGGTACAGGATTTGCGCCTAATTTTTCACGCATTTCGTTTATTACATTAAAGTAATCGGCGCCTGTTCTATCCATTTTATTGACGTATGCAATACGAGGCACAGAATATTTATCTGCTTGTCTCCAAACTGTTTCCGATTGCGGCTCTACTCCGCCAACTGCGCAAAACGTGGCGACAGCTCCGTCGAGTACTCGTAACGAACGTTCGACTTCGACTGTAAAATCAACGTGTCCCGGAGTGTCTATCAGGTTGATATGGTATGTGTTATCGCCATACGACCAAAATGTGGTGGTAGCGGCGGAAGTGATGGTTATACCTCGTTCCTGTTCCTGCACCATCCAATCCATCGTTGCTGCTCCGTCGTGTACTTCGCCTACACGGTGAGTTTTACCGGTATAGAATAGAATACGTTCCGACGTTGTTGTTTTCCCTGCATCGATGTGTGCCATGATGCCAATGTTTCTCGTATATTTTAAATCTCTTGCCATTCTAAAAATTTCCTTTCCTGGGTTCCAAAATTACACCCTGAAATGTGCAAAGGCTTTATTTGCTTCAGCCATCTTGTGCATGTCTTCCTTCCGTTTGAAGGCTCCGCCTTCTTCGTTGTATGCCGAAACGATTTCGCCACACAATTTTTCTGCCATCGAGTGCCCCGAACGTTTACGGGCGTATAACAGCATGTTTTTGATACTCAATGAAATTTTCCGTTCGGGTCTAACCTCTATAGGCACTTGGAATGTTGCGCCACCGATACGGCGACTCTTGATTTCTACTTGAGGAGTGATGTTCTCAAGCGCTTTCTTCCAAATGTCGAGAGGAGCCTTTTCTGAATCTTTCATCTTCTCGCCTACCAAATTTAACGCATCGTAGAAGATGCTGTAGGCAATACTCTTCTTTCCCCCGTACATCAAATTATTAACGAACTGTGTTACTAACACATCTCCGTATTTTGGGTCGGGAAGTAGAATCCTCTTTTTAGGCTTCGCTTTTCTCATTTCTTTACAATCTATTAATTTCTATATTTTTATTATTTCTTTTTGGACGCTCCCTTAGCGGCTGGCGCTCCTTTAGCGGCGGCGGTTGCTTTCGGACGTTTTGTCCCATAAAGCGAACGTCCCTGTTTACGCCCTTCTACTCCCGAAGCATCCAATGCTCCGCGTACTAAGTGGTAACGAACTCCCGGAAGATCTTTTACACGACCTCCGCGTACTAATACTATAGAGTGTTCCTGCAAATTGTGTCCCTCGCCGGGAATGTATGCATTCACCTCTTTTAAATTGGTTAACCTCACACGGGCAACCTTCCTCATCGCCGAATTCGGCTTCTTGGGCGTGGTCGTATATACTCTCACACAAACCCCCCGCCTCTGCGGGCTGGCATCCAACGCCGGAGCCTTACTGCTGTTCTCCGATTTCTGACGCCCCTTTCTTACTAACTGTTGAATCGTTAACATAAACTGCTGTTATTCTTTATTTTAATACTAAATTAATCATATAAAACGGCTTGCAAAGGTACAACTTTTTTTGAAATTCAAATATTTTTTGAAAAATTTTTTTGCGCTATGATAAAATTTTCAATATAATCCGTTGATTAGTAAAGAAAAGGCTTATTTCGTGTTCTTTTACCCAGACAAGATTCTGTCCCGTTTGTTGTATCATTATAGGTTCTACGTAGAGTACGACAAAAATCCAGTAGGTGATGAAACCATAGAATTTAAGGTTTTGTTTGTCTGCAAATCGTAGTTTTCGATGTTTTTTATGACAATTTTAACGAAAACTATAAAAAAAAATTTTGAACATGTATTATCCTGATTTGCAAACTATTGAGATTTCAATAAAAATATTAATTTAAATCGATGTAATATAAAGAATATCAAGCATTAAGGTGTAAAAAATGTCGCAATAATACTATAAATGTCGAAATAGCGCTATTGATTTTTTTGTTGCATTAAAAAAAATGTTTATATCTTCGCGCCATTATTAGTAAGTTTTTGACATATACAATAAGTTTAGTTTATGAGACATTGTGAAAAAATAGAAAATATCAACGCTTCGGGAATTTTTAATCTCCGGAGTTTGGATATGTCAAATATTTTATTAGAGAGAGAGAGAGAGAGAG
>JAITKY010000262.1 GCA_031278135.1 Prevotellaceae bacterium
AAGTTGAAACATGCGCCTTTCATTCGTAAAAAATATGTAGTCCCCAAATTGCAAAATTTAAAAAATCGAAATATTGAGATTCTGGATAATACCAGCTGATTGTTCGCAATGTGGGGTAACATGCTATTGTTTATCAAGCTATTACAATCATAGACGGGATAAATATGGCGGAGTTAGGGTTTGAAACAAAAGAAGACTATGCTTTGTGGAACTAATGTGACTTCGTTTTTTATTTTTACCCTGAAAGGGCACGAAGTTTCACGAAGTTTTTCAATCGTCAAACTGCTTTGTGGAACTTATGCAATTTCGTGTTTTTTATTTTTTATTTTTAACCACAAAATCCGGAATTGCATTTTCACATTTCAATTTCGTCGGGATATTTCGGGATAAAATTTGGCGATATATTTGGCATAGACGATCCGAAATGTGTGAACTGATTAAATCCATGTTGATTCATTTTGGGATAATATCCGATTTTAAATTCCAGAGTTCTGAACACCAGCAAGTCGTTTCTTATGCGAATACCCAATCCGGCGCCCCAGTAGATATTGTTTTTATTCAATAAAATTTTACCGTAGTCGGCGACCCATCCGAAATCGGCAAACGAGTAAAAAAGAAACCGGAATCCAAGGACATTCAACGATGTAAAGAGATCTCCTTCGGTTTTGAACATCAGTTTTTCGGTTGCTGCAAAGTTTGTTTGGTTTCGAAATGTCATCGACGAGAGCCTGTCGAAAGAGACATTGTGGTTTCTGAAACCCGGAATATAATCAAGTCGTTTGGCGTAGTCGATATTGAGGAAATGCCGGTAACTTTGATTACCGATGTTATAGAGCGGGGAGAACATGTCGAGTTTTAGTTTCAACAGGCCTTCGAAAGGCTTTTTCCTGTCGAAAAACGAAGACACTACACCCTCAAAATACAGGCTTCCGGCACGATAAAGTTTGTTGGCGGCTATCTTGAACGAAGTGTAAATACCTTTTTTCGGAAACTGCTTCCACTCCGAATAGCCGAATTGTGCCGAAACATTGTATCCGTAAGCAAAGTTTTCAGTTTTTCCGAAACTGTTTACCATGCGAGTACGGAAATATCTTTGCCGGAAAAGACTTAATTGAACCAAAGCCATCCTGTTTTCAATATACTGAAAACCATTGGGATTATCAGGCTTATCCACATTTCTGAACAGAGGATTTCTGTCCCAAAAACGTGTTGCGACGACAAAAGTATTGTCATTTTTTGTCGGATTAAAAGCATATCCGAGAGAAGTCGAAAATTCTTCGTTGTATGTTGGCGAAACAGAATCCCACACCGCCTGCGACAGATTGATTTTCCTGATATTGTGATTGACTTGCCCGAAGATATTAATGTGTTTTTGCAGAGGTCTTTCCAATGATGCAGTTTGGTATATCGATAAAATGTCATAGACGTATGATGCGTCGATATTGACGAACGTTCTCAACAAGTTAGGATATTTGTAGCCAACGCCGCCGCCGAATTTTCTGTCCGTTTTGGTGTTGAATATACCCCGAAGACTGAAATTATTTCCAAGTCCGATAAAATTTCGGTCGAACACTTCGACATCAATCTTCGTGGATACATTACGGGCATAAGCGCCTATCGACCAGTTATCGCGCACAACAACCGTCACATTTGCTTCCGTTGTCGAAATCGAATCTACCTGTATATACACATCGTTTACATACTCTATATCTCTGATAAACGATTCCGTCTCAGCCATTATCAACGGGTCGATTTCCTGTCCTTTCTTGAACAGCAGGTTATTTCTCAGAACCCATGTACGTGTGTTTGCATGAGAATTGTTGCCGATTTTCCGGAATCCTTTGATTTCGGGAACCGAATCGAAATTGCGAACGTTATATCCGAACGGCGGCAGGACAACAACCTGTACATCCCTGATTATCTTGCCTTCGTACGGCACAAACTGCTTATCTATCGACGTTTCGTTATCGACGGTAGCCAATGTTGTATTGGGTTTACGGGTGAGAAGCGTAAATATCCCTTTTGTGAGTTTTCGGTTCGACATAGCCAACAAGACTCTATTGTATGCGGCAATATCCGAGACTGTAACGGCAGTATCCGAATTTGTAGCCGTATTTTGAGCAACTGCCCCGGCAGACAAAAAACAAAACAGCAACGCCGCCATCACAGGCAACAAAACCGGAAAAAATTTATTGAATATCAGACTGTCAATTCTGTTCTTCCGGTGTCTCCATCCTCTTATCCACGCACACGACAATCTTATCATTTTTAACTTCTATCATGCCGGAAATTATGTTGAAGCGTTTTTCTGAATCTCTTTCCAAATAAACGATATCGCCCTCGACAAGCAAGGAAACAATAGCAGCGTGACCCGGCAAAACCGTGAAACTGCCTGCCATGCCCGGAACCGACACTTTGTCCGTCTCACCCTTGAAGAAAACTTTATCCGGCGAAATTATTTCTAAATACATTTTTACCTTTTTATATATATTTCAACTTTTCGATATATTTTTCCGGATTGGAGGCTGAAAAAATGGCATTCCCCGAAACCAGAACGTCCGCGCCCGCAGAGTATATTGCCTCCGCATTTTCGATGTAAATTCCTCCGTCAACCTCTATCAAAGCACCGGAATCTGAACATGTTACTAATTCTCTTGCCTGCCTGATTTTATCCAGCGATTTCGGAATGAATTTTTGTCCTCCGAAACCAGGATTGACTGACATTATCAGCAAAAGATCAATATCGTTAATGATATTTTCGACCGACGACACAGGCGTATGCGGATTCAACGAAATGCCTGCTTTCATGCCCAACGACTTGATCTGCTGTATCATTCCGTGAAGATGAACACAAGCCTCATACTGAACCGTCAATATCGACGCTCCCGCCTTGCAGAACTTTTCGGCATACTTTTCGGGATTCACAATCATCAAATGTACGTCAAGCGGCTTGACCGCCAAATTCGACACGGCTTTCACTACCGGCAATCCAAACGAAATATTCGGAACAAACACCCCGTCCATTACATCCAAGTGTATCCAATCGGCACAACTGTTATTCAGCATATCAATCTCTTTGTGCAGATTGCCGAAATCGGCAGATAAAATAGACGGCGAAACAAGTTTCTTACTAATCATATACTGAATTTAATTCAAATTACGATGCAAATGTACCACAAATTTATTAATAACAATCTTTATTTTCGATACGTCGTAATAATGAAAGAATTGCAATTGTGTTTTTTGTCAATTATCAACAGATGTACGACAAAATTCCCTTTTTATGGATGTTTATTAACCCCAAAATAGCATAAGGCGCACGAAATTTTTATCTCCCGATTTACACAGATTACACCTATTGTCAATTCTCCTTTCTCAATTCAACTGGTCCGAGCAATCCGCTTTCCCTCAACACGGCGTCTTTTTGGGGACCGTCGATAGTCCACGTTTTGCGGTCGGCTTCGGGCTGATTGGCGTCGTAAACAAGGCGATTGAACCATGT
>JAITKY010000020.1 GCA_031278135.1 Prevotellaceae bacterium
TTTAATTGTTTGACAGCGTAAAATTAGGTGAAATTTTCGACCTGTGCAAAGTGTTTGTTAATTGCGTAATTAACAACACTTTGTAGTAGATCTTTTTCTGGATTTGTACGGATTTAAGGATAAAATTGAAAATTAATGTGTTTTTTTAGAAAATAAAAAAAATTGCTGTTAATAAAAAAAGTATTACTTTTGTACCCGCAAACGCGGAAGTAGCTCAGTCGGTAGAGCATCAGTTTCCCAAGCTGAGGGTCGCGGGTTCGAATCCCGTCTTCCGCTCTAAAATGACCTCGTCTTTTTTATTCGAGATTATTAATGCCGATAATATCCCTAAGTACTTTGTCCAATCTAATTGGAAAACAAAGAGTATGGGACTATTCCTACGGCCTGCGACCTGCAATGGGTTATCAACGTTTAAGTGCTTCGGACTTCCAGACAGCCAATTGAATGATATTGAGATTTAGATTATGGACTGAGCAATCACTTCTAACGCAAAGTCCCGCAGTTCAGACGATGAGTCATCACTCAAAAAAAATTAATAATTTTGCAAAAAATTAGACAATGGATATTTTATTATTGCAAACAGATATTGAATGGCAATCGCCTGATAATAATAGGAAACGCATCAGGAATATTCTCAATTTGTATCCTTGTGCGGACATTATTATTCTTCCCGAAATGTTCACTACAGGCTTTTGTATTTCGCCTGTTAACGTTGCCGAAAAAGCAGATACCGATACTCTTGCGTGGATGCAAAATCTTGCCGGCGATAGAAATTCCGCTATTGCCGGAAGCATTGCCGTCGAAGATGGCGGCAAATATTACAACCGGTTCTATTTTGTCAAACCTGATGGCAGTTATTCTGTTTATAATAAGCGTCATCTGTTTTCATTTGTCGGCGAAGACAGGGAATATACGGCGGGCGACAAACGTGTAATCGTCGAATATGGCGGATTCAGGATATTGTTACAAGTCTGTTACGACATACGTTTTCCTGTTTTTTCGCGTAACCGGGGTGATTATGACATGATTATCTATGTAGCCAACTGGCCTTTTTCGCGTATTGGGGCATGGACAGCGCTGTTGCCGGCACGGGCAATAGAAAACCAGTGTTATGTTGCTGGAGTCAATCGTGCAGGCTCCGATCCTGCCACAAAATACAGCGGAGGAACAGCTTTAATCGATTTTCTCGGACAACCGGCAGTCGTCGCCGGATTCGACAAGGAAGAGGCTGTTTTGGGAACAGTAAACATTAAGTCACTTAACGCATTCCGCAAAAAGTTTCCTGCACTTGCCGACGCCGATAAATTCGTTCTCGAATAAATAATATAAAATCATAAAAATGTATAAAAAATGTTAAAAAATTTGGAACATATATATATAAATGCTTATCTTTGCGCGATTTTTGCAAAGATAGAGTATAATATAAAATTTTAGTACAGATATGGATAGAATGATTAAAAAAACATTAGGGAGTTTGGCAATTTTGCTGTTTGTTTTCAGCGCCAATGCTCAGAAACTGGAATTTGACGAACTTGTTCATGATTTCGGTACGATTAAGGAAGAGCTGGGTTCAGTTACCCATGCCTTCAAGGTAACCAACACAGGCGACAAGCCTTTGATTATTAGCAATGTTAAGGCTTCGTGCGGGTGTACTACTCCGGGATGGACGAAAGAACCGATTAAACCCGGCGAAACAGGCGAGGTGTTAGCAACGTACAGGACATCGGCGGGTCCTTTCGACAAGACTTTGACTGTAACAGCCACCGAAAGTACAGGACCTAAAAATGTCGTTCTGCACATTAAGGGTAATGTTATCAAAAAACCGGAAGATTTTACGGTTACTTATCCCCAGATTTTCGGTGATCTGAGGTCGAAAAACAAAAGAGACTTTACATTTCCGCAGATTTCTTCGCAACAGACTACCGCATCGCAAACTATCGAAGTAGTCAATGCGGGCGACGAAACAGTGAATGTTACGTTCGAAAATGTTCCCGAATACATTAATGTTAATGCTGTTCCGGCGTCGTTGAACCCGCTGCAGAAAGGGCAGATAACAGTGAATGTGAATGGCGAAAAACGTAAAAAATTCGGTTACAGCAAGGATCCAATCACAGTCAAAACGGGAAAAAGCAGTGGAATTTTTAACGTTACAAGCGTAGTCGCCGAAAAAATCGAACAATCCGAGAAATTTCCGGTTATCGAAATAACACAATCGGTTGTCGATTTAGGAAAACTGTCCGAAAACAAGGCTTCGGGAACAATAGAAATCAAAAATCTCGGAAACGCAGACCTCCTGATCAAGTCTTTTTCGACTGATAACAACGCTTTTTCTATTGTGTTAAAAAAGGATTTGAAGATTAAATCAGGTAAAACAGGCACGATTAAACTGTCAGCATCGAATCTTCAAAAAGGAAACAACACTGCGCAGATATATCTCTGCACAAATGATCCTTTGAAACCGTTATTGAACATTATCGCTAAAGCAGAAGTAGAATAAGTAGTTACAACTAAGACCCAATACTACCAAACAGCTATAAACGAGACCCATCTGCACATAATGCAGGTGGGTTTTTAATGCGATGTAGAAAAATCATGGAAATGTAGAAAAAATTGTAACTTTGTACTCGTTTTTTAATTGCAGGAATGTAATATAATGGAGGCTTTACAAAGAGATTTATATGATGATGAAGTTGACAGAGTGATTCACAGTGTAACTTTTGGCAAAAAATGGAAACATGCTGCGAGAACAGCAATTCAAATATTGAAAAAGCACGAAAATGTAAAATATG
>JAITKY010000022.1 GCA_031278135.1 Prevotellaceae bacterium
AAAATAAGTAAAATCGGATTTAACATTAAATAAAAATCACACCCATCCCTGTCTGATGTTTTTCAATGCGAAAAGGCTCAATGGAATACTGGTGAAACCGGTAAAAAGTCTTTGTTTAATGACATGAATTGACAAACTTTGCAAACTTTGTCAATTGAATCTCCCGCTGCAAGAAGTACAATTGCAGTTGAAATGGGAGATGAATTTTTACTTGTAAATAAATAGAGCCTCAAAAAAGATTTAGCCAAAAATCATCTTTTCGTGAACATTTTTGACACTTGTTATGTTTATATAACGAATTTGGTTTTTCATAGGTTAGTTCAGCTTAACAAAGGAGGTAAGGACACCCAATCCCCGCCTCCTTTACTCATTTATACCGTATTACAAAAACCGGTTTTACATGACTTTATCATCAGCATTTACCGTATTTCGACAATTTTTACTGGTCCCAACAGTCCTGCTTTGTGCAGCACAGAATGTGGATGCCATGTCGGATAACGGTGTTCGACAATACGTTGCTCTTTCGGCAGAAACGAATCGCCGATAAGCCTATTGACCCAGGTATTGACCACTTCGACCTCTACGGTATTCTCGCCCTGCTTCACTATGTCGGTGATATTCACACGATATGGATACGTCCAGACACCGCCGGCATATTGTCCGTTGATTTTCACTTTCGCCATATTGCAAACTTTACCGAGGTCGATATAGATGTCGCCTGTGAGTTTGTTGTCGAGCGTAAAAGTATTGGAGTAAACGGCTGTACCGGAGAAATACCGGATACGTTCGTCGCTGTTTTGCGTCCACGATTGCAGTTTATTGAAGATTACCGGTTCCGCAGGACCCCGCTTTGTTTTGTCGGATTCGAAAGTTACAGACCATTGCGTTGTTATATCCGTGACAGTTTCAGGCGTTTGTATGTTCGTCTTTATATCGGACGATTGAGGTTTGCCATTACCGGAAAATACTATAAACGCACTTTCGTAAGGCTCTAACTGCAACGGCACCACAGTCGATTTATCTTTCAGTTCGAATGCTGGCAACACACGTCTTTCTCCGTTTATCGGATTCCACAATTCTGGTTGTTGTCCTGCGATGCGAAATTCGGGAGATATACTGACCGTCTTTTCGCTACGGTTGGCAATGAAGTAAATTTCTCTGCCGGGAGTTGTACGGTGTGCATATACAAGATTTTTGTCATCGAGTTTTACATCGGGAGCAATGTTTATCGTTGTCAAGGCTTCTTCAATCGTCATGCCTGACAGTATTTTACCCTTACCATACGGACGTTCTTGTGGTGACAGAGAGTTGGAGAGATCCCACATTTTCGATGCCAGGTTGTTCAATTCCTTATCGGCATCGGGATAGTTCTGCAAACTCGGCGACCGTTTCGGCGCTTCTCCCAAAACAACCGCACCTTCGGCGACAAGACGTTCGATACCCTTCAACACTTCCGGTCGCATGGTTTCGACAGGAGGCAATACAAGTATCTTATACGAAATGCCGTGTGGCAAAACAATCTTCCCGTCTTTGACCGACATCGAGTTCAGGATAACATCGGAATTAACATAATCGGCATGATAGCCCTGCGGCAATTCGTCGATATTGACGCCATCTTTTGCATCGCTTTGTTTCAGCCCGAAAGGACCGCTGTTGACCGGAACGTCTTCGCCAATAAAATATGCAACATCCGACACCGGCAAGCCCTGTTCGAGCATCACGCCGCAACGTTTCAGATAAGTCGTAAACAAATCGAGATGACTGAACCACGTGTTTTTACGATTAAATTCAATGCCAAACCACGATTCGACGCCCGGATATTTATCTTCGTAAGGCTGTTCGATATATACATGCAAAACACAGCGTGTCAATCCCGCTGCAAACGCTGCATCGCCGTCGCGCTTGATTGAATACGGATGAGCAGAATAACCGTTACCGCTTGTAAACGATTCGGCGTAAACGTGCGGCTTGTTGTAGATATGTGCACACGAAGCGGCAACCTCGATATATCGCATGTCGCCACCGGTCCAGAATTCGCCGCCAACACGGTCGGTATGTTTTCCATACAGCAAAAATTCGCCCGGAAATCCCCAGTCGCCATAGTTTTCGATCCACGTTTCGATACCATGCCGATGCGATATTGCGTTAAAACTCGGCAGGAAATTGTTTCCGGCGATTTCGGCTGCCAGACGTCGCACATCCCACAAAAATCGTTCTGACTGTTCGGGTGTGCCGACAAGATGTCCCGTCATTACCGGCAAAAAAGGAACCGGGTCGTATCCGTATCTTGCTTTAAGACTGTCGATAAAATTATCGGTAAACGTCTGACTGCCCTTTTCCCAACTGTCCATGACCGTCACGCAGAACGTTTTTCGGTCTTCTGCGGGAATACGCCGCAATACCTCGCCGAGAAACTTGTCGAAATGATGCGGGAGATATTCGGTATTGAGTTTATCCACTTCCTGTCCCGAACCTTCGGGCGATGCGGGCGACACAAGGACATCGTTTGTCACCATTCCCATTCTCAACACAACCCATTCGCCTTCGGGCGCATCCCATACAAGCGAGCCGTCGGGTTGCATCTTACCGGTGAGGTCAATGATTTTCGACGGAGCGATTGCCGTTGCATCGTCGTCACCTGCGGGCGTACTTTGCGCCGATGTCCATTTATATTCTGTGTAGAAAGGATTTCCGTTCTGATACATGCGTGCGAGCGTTTTTTCGGGATATTTGTCGAGCGCTACGGTTGGCGAGAGTTCGATTTTGCCGATAGCAGCGTCGCCGTCCGTATTCCGGAACACAATGCGGTATTCGTCGGACGTCACCCTGTCGAATCCCACAACCGTAGGAGCGAACGGCGTAAATCCCACAAAACTGCTGAATATCGTGCGTCTCAGCGGATACGTAGCGACGGTGACATATTCGCCGTTAATCTTCGCCTGCAATTCGCCTTCGCCCTTGCAATTTCCCGAAGGATAGATTGTCAACGAACGGGCGTCGTTAGGTCGAGGCAGTTGCAGAGTAATCGAGGCTTCTTTTCCGTGTGGAGCGACGTATTGCAGAACCAGCGGCGACGAAGGCGGAACTCCATGCGCACGGCTTGCATGCGGAGCGTCTTTCGGCGACAGCATATCGGTCGAACTGACTTTTGCGCCCGTTACATCGAACAGATTAAAACGATAGTCTTTCGGCGCCGGCACAGCCAAAACCCGCACATCCTGAAAATGTTCCGACGGCTCGCCGGAAGCGTCGTGCAGGACATGATTCCACTCGATATAATGCGGAGGTTGTGAAGGAACAGGCAATTTAACGTTCACTTTCGTTCCTCCCGTCACCTTCGTTTCCGACGAAACAAGGTGACGCATCGACTGTTCGGGTGTAATCCACGGTCCGCCGGACTGACTCCATCCGGGACAGTTGAACATTCCGATTTCGATACCCAATTCACCAGCGGTTTTCATGGCGGCGTGCAGCGTTTCCCACCATTCGTCGGAGAACAGTTTTACTTTTCCATACGGCGTATCGTCGCCGATGTTTCCGATAAACGCAGAATTGATACCCGCTTTTTTCATGGCTTGCAAGTCTTTGATTACACCCTCTTTCGAGATGTTGTCGGACATCCAATACCAATACACGCCGGTTGTCATGCTGTCGGGCGGAAATGCAAAATCATCCGCAAGTTTGTCGTTTTTACATCCGGACAACGAGAAAATCATCACCGTCAGGATCAATGTTTTTAATGATATATTTTTCATATTTTAAAAATAATTTAATAGAATTTTCAATTATCATCTGTCCGAAAGAATTTGTTTTTAACCTCTTTCAGAATCCTGTAATGCTTTATCAATAATGAATCTAACATAAAATAATGGACTAAATAACGAATGCAAATGTACGATAATTTTTTATATTTTTTGACATAATTAACAAAATTCTAACAATTCTGTAAATTCTATAATTCTATAATTCCCTTAAATCCGCACGAATCCAGAAAAAGACCTACTATAAAGTGTTGTTAATTACGCAATTAACAAACACTTTGCACAGGTCGAAAATTTCACCTAATTTTACGCTGTCAAACAATTAAAATTAAGACAATGAAATTTTACAGGACAA
>JAITKY010000150.1 GCA_031278135.1 Prevotellaceae bacterium
ATTATAACGATAAAAGACAAAATATGAATGATATAAATTTGTTGAAACGTGCTGCAGATAACACGAGAATACTTATTGCAGCGATGGTTGAAAAGGCTAAATCGGGACATCCTGGAGGAGCAATGGGTGGAGCGGATTTTGTGAATGTGCTTTACAGTGAATTTCTTGTATATGACCCTTGTAATCCTCAATGGGAAGGACGCGACAGGTTTTTTCTTGATCCAGGACACATGTCCACAATGATTTATTCGGTGTTGGCGCTTGCTGGAAAATATTCTATGGACGATCTGAAAGGTTTTCGTCAATGGGGTTCGTGCACGTCGGGACATCCCGAATTAGATGTGGAACGGGGAATCGAAAACACCTCCGGACCTCTGGGACAGGGACATACTTATGCTGTCGGAGCGGCTGTCGCTGCCAAATTCCTCGATACAAAACTGAAAAGAAAATCGTCGCAGAAAATTTACGCTTTTATCTCCGATGGCGGCATTCAGGAAGAAATCTCGCAGGGAGCAGGACGCATTGCCGGACATCTGGGATTGAACAACCTGATTATGTTCTACGATTCGAACGGGATTCAACTGTCCACAGGCACCGGAGACGTTACAAGCGAAGATGTTGCGAAGAAATACGAATCGTGGGGCTGGCGTGTCGAAACGATTAACGGAAACGACATCGCTGAAATACGGACGGCTTTACGTAACGCAATCGCCGAACATGAACGTCCTTATCTGATTATCGGCAAGACCATTATGGGCAAAGGCGCTCTTACCGCCGAGGGAAAATCGTTTGAAGGACAGTGCAGCACTCACGGACAACCGTTAAGCGCCGCAGGAGTATCGGTCGAAAATACAATCAAAAACCTTGGCGGCGACCCGCAAAATCCTTTTGCAATTTTTCCCGATGTGGCTGAATTGTACGAAAAACGAAAAAACGAACTGATAAAAATCACCGGCGAATTGCATGCGCAGGAAGCGGCTTGGGCAAAAGAATATCCCGAACTTGAGGAAAAACGCAAACAATGGTTTTCGAATCAAACGCCCGAAATCGACTGGAGCGCAATTCAGCAGAAACCGAATCAGGCGACACGTGCAGCATCGGCTACCGTTCTCGGCGTATTGGCTAAAGAAGTTGAAAACATGATAGTTTCTTCCGCCGATCTTTCGAACTCCGACAAGACCGACGGTTTCCTGAAATACACAAAAGCCATAACGAAAAACGATTTTTCGGGAGCTTTTTTGCAAGCCGGAGTTTCGGAATTGACAATGGCTTGTATCTGCATTGGCATAGGACTTTACGGCGGCGTGATACCTGCCTGCGGAACATTTTTTGTCTTTTCCGACTATATGAAACCTGCGGTCAGGATGGCTGCTTTGATGGGCGTACCAGTTAAGTTTATCTGGACGCATGACGCTTTCCGTGTCGGCGAAGACGGTCCTACTCACGAGCCGGTCGAACAGGAAGCGCAAATTCGTCTTATGGAGAAACTTAAGAACCATAAAGGCGAAAATTCCATGCTGGTTTTGCGTCCGGCGGATGTCAACGAAACGACTGTTGCATGGAAACTTGCGCTGGAAAACACTCATACGCCTACCGCTCTGATACTTTCGCGCCAAAACATCGCAGACCTTCCTTCGTCAAACAATCGTTACAACGAGGCTCTGCAATCGGCAAAAGGCGCATACGTCGTGATTGACGACGGCGACGCAGATATTATTTTACTTGCTTCGGGTTCGGAAGTTTCTACTCTGATCGACGGCGCTGCTTTGTTGAAAAACGACGGAATCAAAGTACGCATTGTTTCGGCGCCTTCCGAAGGATTGTTCCGTAATCAATCGCAGGAATATCAGGATGCTGTGATTACTCCGGGTAAAAAAGTTTTCGGATTGACGGCGGGATTATCCGTTACTCTCGAAGGTCTGGCAGGAAAAAACGGGAAAGTGTGGGGTTTAAACTCATTTGGTTTTTCGGCTCCGTATCAGGTTTTGGACAAAAAATTCGGATTCACTGCGGAAAATGTATACAATCAAGTTAAATCTTTTCTTTCGGAATGATATTTAAAACACAATGATAAAGAGGGCATTATTTTTGACGGGGCAATACTTTTTTTTGATGAGGAAAGTGTTTGTGTTGCCCGATAAACCTCGAATCTTTTTCAAACAGATATGGGTTGAAATGGAAAAATTGGGGCTAAGTTCTATTTCAATTGTATCGATCATATCGTTTTTCATGGGGGCTGTGATAACTATTCAGACCGCCCTGAATTTCGTAAATCCGCTATTTCCAAAGTATTATATCGGGTTAATAGCGCGCGATTCCATTCTGCTGGAGTTCAGTTCCACGATGATAGCCCTAATTCTTGCCGGTAAAGTCGGGTCGAATATCGCTTCGGAAATAGGAAGCATGCGAATCACCGAACAGATTGATGCAATGGAAATTATGGGTGTCAATTCGGCGAATTATCTTATTTTGCCGAAAGTGGTTGCAGCGGTTTTGTTTAACCCTTTTTTGTCGATATTGAGCATGTTTGTGGGCATTCTTGGCGGAGCGTTTATCGTTTCTGTTACTCAAATCATTATGCTTGCCGATTATATCAGGGGAATACAGATATTTTTCATTCCGTTTTATATCACATACGGAATAGTGAAAATGATAGTGTTCAGCATAATAATAACCACAATACCTGCATTTTACGGCTATAATGCGAAAGGCGGTTCGCTGGATGTGGGCAGGTCGGGAACGATTTCGATAGTTTCGAGTTGCGTGTTTATTCTGCTGTTTAATTTGATTTTAACTCAATTGATGCTTATATGATTGAAGTAAAAAATGTGTACAAGTCGTTTGGACAGAAGGAGGTGCTTAACGATATTTCGGCAGTGTTCGACGTTGGTAAAACGAATCTCATTATCGGTCAGAGCGGTTCGGGAAAGACGGTTTTGCTAAAGTCGATTGTGGGACTTCACGACATCACTGCAGGCGAAATATGGTACGGAAATACGCGTTTCGACGTTCTTAACTTTCACGACAAAAAGCGATTGCGTCGTAAAATCGGTATGCTGTTTCAAGGTAGCGCTCTGTTCGATTTTGCAACCGTGATTCAGAATGTGATGTTCCCGCTCGAAATGTTTACCAACATGACAAAAGACGAACGTATCGAAAGGGCAAATTTTTGTCTGAAACGAGTAAATATCCTTAATGCTAATGATTTGTATCCGTCCGAAATCAGCGGGGGGATGCAGAAACGTGTGGCTATCGCAAGGGCTATCGCTCTGAATCCCGAATATCTGCTCTGCGACGAACCCAACTCCGGATTAGACCCTCTGACTTCAATTCTTATCGACGATTTAATACGCGAAATCACCGAAGAATATCAGATGACAACGATAATAAATACCCACGACATGAACTCCGTAATGGGAATCGGCGACAAAATTATCTTTATTCACGGGGGACGCAAATGGTGGGAAGGAAGTAAGGATGTCATTCTGCAATCGGATAATAAAGAATTGAACGACTTTGTGTTCGCTTCGAAAATGGCAAAAATTTTCAGTCAGAAATTGTCAATGTAAAATATTTTGTGTACTTTTGCGCCGCATTTTACTTTTACAAAAAGGGCCTCGTAGTTCAGTTGAATAGAACGTCAGATTCCGGTTCTGAAAGTCGCAGGTTTGAGTCCTGCCGGGGTCACTCACAATAGCCGGTTGGAAAGGCTATTCACATCGA
>JAITKY010000212.1 GCA_031278135.1 Prevotellaceae bacterium
ATAAAATAGCTACCTAACTTTTGCGGAGTTAGGGTTTAAATTAAAAGTAATAAAAAATTCTTAAAATTACAGGTATTCCTGCATCAGATTAACGACAAGGAACTGAAAAAGGCTTTAAAGGGAGCATTAAAGAAGATTGTTTTCTCCGGAGTAAGATCATTCTTTAGCAGACGGAATTTTCATGGTAACGTCGATGAGTAAAATTCGTCCGGTATCGGATAATGCTTTGATTTTCACCTCATCGGTTTCGAATATTCCTATTCCGTCGCGATGTTGCAAAATTTCGTCCGACAGTTCGAATTTTCCTTCAACGACCATTGCATACAGTCCGTTTCCTTTCTTTTGTATCCTGTAGTCGAATGAATTACCTTTGGTAAATGTCCCAATACTGAACCATGCGTCCTGATTGAGGTATAAACATCCGTTTTCTCTGTTTGGCGCTATCAGGTGTACCAATTCATTACAAGAGTTGATGAAATTGAAAGATTTTTGTTCGTATTTTGGCGTAACATCCTTTTCCTTAGGCAGTATCCATATCTGAAAAAAACTTACAGGCTTTTCGTTATCGGCATTATATATGCTGTGAACGACACCCGACCCGGCACTGAGTACTTGAATATCACCAGGACTTATCACGTTGACATGTCCCAAGTTATCCCTGTGTTCCAAAACACCGCAAAGAGGTATCGAGACTATTTCCATATTGTTGTACAGATGTGAACCGAAACCCTCGCCACCTTTGATAGTGTCGTCATTCATAACCCGTAAAGCTCCGAAATTGATACGCTCCGGATCGAAATAACCGGCAAAACTAAAAGTGTTATATGTGTCCAGCCAACCATTATATTTATGTCCTCGTGTCTCTGCTTTATATAAAATTTTTTTCATGTATATGAACTTCACGACATTATTAGTAGTAACACTGTACAGACATTTTTGTTCACACAGTTTTTAACTTACAGTTTTATCGAGCCATTCGAACATGCGTTTATATACTTCAGTTCTGACTTCGGGAGCGGATAAAAACAGATCATGTAACCCTTTGCAAATGACTGCTTCAGTTACGTTTTTTCCTAATAACGGGGCATATTTCCGGATATGTTCTACGTTGAGCACAGCGTCGGATTCTTTGAATTTGTCCGACCAATATTTGCTTTTGAACGATTCGCCAGAACGCATGACCAATACCGGACAACCAATCGCCAACCCTTTATGTAACTTGCATTGCGCTTTGTAGATGGCTCTGAGCCAACTCACTCGCACTTCGGAGACGGCAACAGGTTTCCATTTTTCGTCATATTCCCATTCTCCATATCTTTTTTTTGAGATAGAATAGCCGTAATTCAACGATAACCCCTTTTTTATCTGTATATTCGGGAAAAATTTTCCTAAAAACGCAACCAATGGAAGTCCGGTTTTTTTGAGCACCGGATTTATGTTCAATTCAAGAAATGGACTGTTAAGTACCAATGCGTTAACTGCAATTTCGAGTCTGTCGTGCAAATATATCGATAAAGCCAAACCGCCTGTCGAATGTCCCAAAAGAACTAATTTGCCTTTTGTTTCCTTTTGTATTAGTGCTATGGCAGCATCGATATCTTCGTAATAATCACGTATATCATACAGATTATAAGGTGTTTGCCATGGTCGTATCGAACGTCCGCATTTTCGGAGGTCTAATGCGTAAAAATTGTAGCCGTTCCGTTGAAACTGCCCGGCCATTTCCGTCTGGAAAAAGTAATCGCTGAACCCATGTATATACAACACATTACGGTCATATTGCGGGATATTTCCGGCAGATACTAATGTGCAGAAAACTTCACCCTCACAGTCAGACTTCATCTGTATGGTCGTCTGACTGAACCCGTTTCCTAATATATCGCTAACTTTATCCAATTCAAATACTTATTGTATCTCTACAAAACTTGTTAAAAGTTCCATTCTGTTATATCAATCACATAGCGAAGACACCATCTCTTCGGAAAGTCCCAAATAATGTGGAGCAGTTGATTAATATACTTTTGCATAATATGATTTTAAAATTTCCATCATTACACGGCGAGTTTTATACTCGTTTTGATAAATGGAAACCATATCGACAACCATTTTATTACCATTTTTGATTTTCCGAATTTTCTCCAACAGTGAGACAAGATACTCATAATTACTGCGATTTACACTTTTTGCAGCATAATCATCTACTGTTTTCCTGAACAGTTCAAGCGTCTTTTCGGGATACAAATCAACAAATATCGCATAATATTTCTCTAATCTTTCGACAGTTAGATGCTTTTCAATATACAGCATCAATCGTTCTGCAGCTTGTTCAGCAATCAATACTCCGGCTACAGTACTGTTGAATTTGCTAATTGGCCTGTTATAAAAATCACGGTCACTAACATTTTTTTCGTAATGTTGCAGCAGATTTTCCAGCGCATCGTTCCATTCACCGGCTGTAAATGCAGACTTATAGATGTCGAAATACTGTTTATTGAAACTGTGCTCGATAAACGAAAATGCAAGCGTCCGTATATTGGGGATATCATTCTCTTTTTGAGCGATTTCCAACGACAATTGATACCATCGCATGTTACTGTAATTATTTTTGGTATCACGAATAAAATCTTCTGTCAATTTCCGGGCTTCTGCAAAATTCTGTTCTGTAAATCGTTTTGTTGCTGCCTGATATCGAAAATTTTCGATCTGAGTATTATTTTCGATGATAGCATTTACTTTTTCCGGTTGTTGCGTTTTGTCGTAAAAAATGATTTGCCGTTGTAAAATTCGTTCCGCACTATGAGAACTCTTGTCGATGACTTTATCCAACAAATTGTTTTGCAATGCGATAAACTCATTTGCATTTATTTTGGCGGCAAGTATTGTTAGCAAATCGTTGAATCTGTCAAATACTGCGGTATCGGCATACTTATCCTTGTTCATTTCCGACAAACAATAGTCATACAGCGCTTTAGAATCCACGCCGGGACATGTAGCAAATGTTTCCAATATACGGAATGGAACAGATTGATAATAGTCGGTATCAATATTCTCAAGTAAGTCGCTATCAACATTATCGCCCTGCATCCATTCGGAAAATTCTTCGATAAAGGCTTTGCAAATCAACAATGCCTCGCTGTAATTTTGTTGTTCGACATAAGTCTTCGCTTTCTCAAACCACTGCTCTAATTCATCCAAACTAATACAATCCTCATAATCATAATAATCCTCACAATCGTAATCAATACTAACGTCGTCCAATATTTTACGCACAATATCAAAATACGGGTTGAAATTGTTATCGTCTTCGTCATCATTTTCGTTTTCAATCAGTTTGTGCGCAAATTCCAGCTTGATAGCATTGGTCAAGCTGGTATTATATTTGGCTTGACGCACAACGAAATCGCGCAACTCCTGAAGCGAAACATTTTTCAACAACTCATCCACTGTCAATGTTTTACCCTGTGTTTCCGCCGATTGCCGGCTCTTAGCTATACGTTCGGCAATTGCTTTTTCTACCATGGAAATATGTTTACAAGGATGATAATTACTTGGACAAGAGCATGAAAAGTTAGAAACCTTTCCTGTCTGATCTAAAGCTATTTTTATAGAATAAATCCCATAATTTCCTTGATATTTTGCGTGCCAATGATTCGAGGAAACTTCCTGTAAATAAATGATGTCACTCATTATCATTGCGCTACATATTTCACTATTTTATCATTTTTAAGTAAATACAATTGCCGATTATCCACCAAACGGACATTACCCTCTACAAGAGGTTCATCGATTGTCAGTTGTGTATGACCGATTATTTGTATAATGGTATCGCTGAAATGTTCCTTTTCGTCGAAATGTTCTGTCGCATCTGCCCACAACGGACTTCCAGCCTCATGATAACCGCCTCTGTACATGGATGCTTCGTAAAATGCGTTTATATTGGTAACGAACAAATTATTCATTTGTTCTTCCAACGTGTTTCCCAATTTCGACAACTCGTCGCGATGAGCGTCGTACCAGCCTTTCGTTATTCCTGCATGGATAAACAAATAATTATCAATCTGTTTACACATTTGAAACAATCCGGCAGTTTCTTTACCTGTCAATATTGCATTATACGATTGAAAATAGTGATAATCAAATCGTCCACACGCATAATTTTTGTTATAGTAGTGCATTTCATGATTACCGACTAATAAAATCACTCTATCGGGATTTTGTTTTTTAAAATCTACGATTTTCAACAAGTTTTGATAAGCATTATCTTGTGTAAAACCTTCTTGCGGATATGGATCGGTGTAATCGCCTAAAAATATTACCATTCCTTTATAATCCAATGCAGGTTTCCAAAAATTTCGCCCGTGAATGTCGGGTACAATTAAAATTTCTTCCATAATTTTTAATTTTTAACAAATTTAAATACAAAGGTATATCTTTTTTTCGGAACGGATAAAAAATTTGTGTAAATCTACTAAAATCAGCGTCGTTTGCCGTCGTCTGCATGCTACCTCACTTTGTCGAAAAGTTGATTCATTCATAAAAAATGCCGTTTCGGGCAAAAAAAATGCCAGCGTTTTTTTCAACTTTGTAGCTTTGCATCGTAAAATTTTAAACAGTACAGTATTATGCGATATAAATGTTTTTTCTTTTTAGCAATTATGGTGATTGGCTTCGGCTTACATGCACAGGATAAAGTTTCGATTATCGGGTCGGTCAGGGATGGCAAAGGGCCGATCGAACAGGCTACCGTTCAGATTCTGAACGTCAAAGACAGCAGTAATATCATCGGAGTTACTACCGGCAAAGACGGCTCATTCAATATCAATGCCGTTGCCGGCGATTACATTCTTAAAACTTCGTTCCTCGGATACATCGACAATTTCAGACTGATAAAAACGACCGGCACACGGACTGTTCTGGAATCTGTCGTACTCGAAAAGTCATATCTTATACTCGACACGGCTATTATTTTCGGCGCTGTCCCCGAAATGGTAATCAAAGGAGACACAATCGAATACAACGCCGATTCGTATAAAGTGTTGCCCAGCGCCGTCGTCGAGGATCTGATAAAAAAATTACCCGGCGCCGAAGTCGATTCCGAAGGAAAGATCACTATCAACGGCAAGGAAATAAAGAAGATATATGTCGATAAAAAAGAATTTTTCAGCACTGATCCGAAAGTAGCGTCGAGAAATTTACCCGCCGCAATGGTCGATAAAGTACAGGTCTGGGACAAAAGATCGGATATGGCGGAAATGACCGGTTTCGACGATGGCGAAGAAGAATCAGTGATCAACCTGACCGTCAAACCCGGAATGAAACAGGGTCTTTTCGGAAACGCATCGGCAGGTTATGGCGAAAAAGACCGTTACGAAGCCAATCTTATGATCAATTATGCAAAAAACGACAATCAATTTACTTTTATCGGAAGTTCGAACAACACCAACAACACCAATTTCACCGATTTGGGCGGGTCGATGGGCGACAGACCATCGTCAAGAGGAATGTCGTTTGGCGGGCGTAACGGAATCCTTCGCTCATCGAACGGAGGATTTAATTTCGCATCAGAATTGTCGTCGAAATTCAAACTCGGTGGAAATGTCCGTTACGGAAACAGCGATAACCAGGTCGTTTCCAACAGTTATACTCAAAATTATATCAGCAGCGGCGACCAGTATGAAACAAGAAGTCAGTCGGGAAACAACACCGGCGACAATATGCGTACGGAATTTCGAATGGAATGGACTCCAAGCGAAAATACAAGGCTGATATTCACCCCAAACATATCATATACAAAAAATACTAACCGGCAATCAAGCGACTATTTGACAACTCTCGATGATATCAACGATTCGATAAACTGGGGTTATTCGGAATACCGCTCAAAAACGGCAAACACAAGTCTCAACGGAAATCTGGATTTCAGCCACAAATTCGGGAAAAAGGGGCGGACATTAAGTTTTAGTATTTCGGGAGGATTTTCGGACCAGAATGCCGACGGCGCAAACGATTCGAGAACCGATTACAAAAATTCGAGAACCCGAAGCGTTATTACCGACCAGATATACAACACAAAAAACAACAGTTATAACTGGAGCGGATTTCTCTCATACGTCGAACCGCTCGGAACAAACAATTTCCTGCAACTGTCATACCGATACCGCAGTAACTTATCGGAACAGGACAGGCGAACTTTCAAAAACGACGGCGCCGGAGATTACAGTATCGTCGATACTTCATCAACAAAACGGCTCGAAAACGATTTCGGAAATCAGGAAATAAGACTTAATTTCCAGTCAGTTCGCGAAAAATATAATTATACGGTCGGCGTTGCGGTTCAGCCCTCAAATTCGGAAAGCAAAACTTTTGAGCCCGATACTGCATATACGGTGACCAACAATGTCGTGAATTTTTCGCCGGTTGTTCAGTTTATATACAGATGGGACAGGCAAACTACTCTGCGACTTAACTATACCGGTACGGTCAATCAGCCGAGCACGACACAGTTGTCGAGTGTCCGCGACGAATCGAATCCACTGAATATCACTTACGGTAATCCGGATTTAAATCCTTCGTTCAGAAACAATTTCAGAGCGCAGTTCCAGAAATCAAATCAGGACAGGACTACAACAATCACTTCGGCTGCAAATTTCAGTTTCACTACCAACGCCATAGTCAGTTACTCGCTTGTGGACAGTGTCGGGAAACGCGAAAGCACATACCGCACCATCAATGGAAACAAAAGCGGCGACATACGTTTCATGATAAACAAGTCGCTGTTTAACAGAAAATTTTCCGTTAATTCGACAAGCAATATCGGCTATTCGGAATCGAACGGCTTTATCAACAGCGACCTGAATACAACCGGCGATTTATCGTTAGGCGAAACTCTTGGAACATCGTATCGTTCCGATCTGTTCGACTTTTCGTTAAGAGGAAACGTAAGATATTCGAAAACAGACAAAAGCCTTGCCGGACAAATCAGCAGCGAAGTGTTCAACTATGGTGTAAACGCCAATACAACTATCTATCTGCCATGGAATTTAGGGGTAAATTCGGACTTGAATTATTCGACTAATTCGGGTTATTCCGACGGATTTAAACAAAACGAATGGCTATGGAACGCTTCGATACAAAAACAGGTGTTCAAAGACAAAGGCGGAACAATAAAATTCAGTATGTACGACATTTTACATCAACGCAGTAACATCTCACGAACTTCCGGCGCACAATCGTTGCGATATACCGCAAGCAATACCGTCGGCAGTTATTTCATATTCAGTTTCACATACCGGTTCCGGAACTTCAAAGGCGACCAGCAAAGACGCGGATTTAGAGACCGTAATATCGAAGACGGCGACATTCCTCCCGAACCTCCTGTACGGGAAGGCGGCGACAGAATGAGAGAAGGCGGCGGAATGAGAGGCGGATTCGGCGGAGGCGGAGGAATATAATATATTGAGAATTAAAATATTATTATCCAACATCCACAGATTTACTCAGGTTTGATTCACTTGTGTAAATCTGTGGAAATTTGTGTGGACAGTTTCGATTAGGAATCCAAAAAAACTGTTAATTTTGCGCAATTAAATTATATGATAATGATGAAAAAAACAGTATTGATTTTATGCTTTTTTGCGTTGAATATTAAGACTAACGCCCAACCCGTCAATCTTGGAGTACATGGAGGATTGGCTGTTCCCAACATTGTTTCGGGAAGCAAAAATCCGTTAAGCGTCGGTTATTCGTCGCGTTTGGCAGGCAGCGGAGGAATATTTACCGAAATAGGAATAAACAACAGATTCTCTGTACGTTTCGGAGTAGAATACTCTGGACAGGGCGGAAAACGGAATGGTGTCCAAGCAATGTCGTCGAGCCAACTGATTATGGATATGGCAACACGCATGGGCGCCAACATAACGGAAGAAACCGCCGCAATGCTCGGAACAATGGCAACTCACATTCCTCCAACTTTTTACGCTGACGTGAAGAACACCGTGAAATTCGATTACCTGATGATACCTTTGTCGTTACAGTGGGGTAAGACATTCGGAAACAGCCCATACCGGATTTACGTAAATACCGGACCATTTATTTCGTTTCTAATGTCCGGCGAACAGGTATCCAAAGGTTCAAGTAAATTATATACCGAAGCAGACAAATCCACTACTTTGTGGGCAACTCTTCCAGACGAAATACAGTCGCACATTACCGATGGCGTCCCCGCACTGGCTCACATCCTCGAAAATGGTACAGAGTTCGGAACCTCAGTGATTACAGGCGAAATACGACCTGTAAACTTTGGTATCCAGGGAAATATCGGACTGTCGTATCAATTCGGCAACGACAACCGTTTATTTATCGAGGCAGGAGGAAATTACGGTTTTGTACGAATGCAAAAAAACAAGTCGAATGGCGACAATCTCACAGGATCGGCAAATATAATGTTAGGATATTCGTTCAGAATTATCTCATTATGAAATAATTCACGGGTTCGATGATTAAAAGTAAAAAAATGATATCCCGTCCCGGACGAAAATTTATTAAATGATGTTAACCAATTTGAAGTTTGAAAAAATGTAAGAAAAACTTCAGAAAAAAGGCAGCACTTCTCTTATGGAAAATATACCGTACGCTTTAGCATACGGATTATCAATCATATACCTGTTAATAAACTGATGATATTGAGGCATGGGGCGTAACCTGAAGCAACAAGGTTATTATCGAAAAATCTCGAAAAAAAATCAAAAATTTCGAAAAAATCACACAAATCACATTTCGAAAAACAAAAAAATCACCTGTGCAAAAAAAAATAATAATTTATAACCCATTGATAAACAACATAAAATAAAAAAAGTTTTGCCGAAAAACAAAAAAGAATTGTTATATGAAAAAAAGTTATTACTTTTGCATTCGTTAATATAATGTAATTTTAATATAAAGATTATAAAAATTGTTATATGTGTTTGTTTTTCTCAAATAATTGGCTGATGAATCGGGAAATTTTCCCGATTGAAGCGGGTATTTTCCGGTTTGGCACGATTTTTGCAGAGAGAGAGAGAGAGAGA
>JAITKY010000272.1 GCA_031278135.1 Prevotellaceae bacterium
AGATGCGTTCCGGAGTGTGTAAGATGCGTTCCGGCGTGTGTAAGATGCGTTCCGGCGTGTGTAAGATGCGTTCCGGCGTGTGTAAGATGCGTTCCGGCGTACGACAAAATTCCCTTTTCCCAGATTTGTGTAAATCTGTGGATCATATCCTTTTTTTATCCACAGATGTTCACAGATTCGATTTATCTGTGTAAATCTGTGGATCCTTTTATCCACAGATATTCACAGACTTCGGACTTCTATGTGTAATCTATGGATAAACAGGGAATTTTGTCGTACACCTTTTTAAATCTTATTTCTATAATTTTCATTATTTTTGCGTTATTATTTTATATCAGATTATTAATATTATGAGCATATTAATTGTATCAATAATTGCCTTGACATTAAACATTTATCTGGGAAGATGGCGAATAAAATACCGGAAATTCACATTCAAATGGTGGCTTTTAATTCACGCTTCCATTCCTTTGATTATTCCGTTGCGGATTTGGCTTGACACGCCGGCGATTTGTATTCCGCTTTTCATCGGGTTGGCTGTTGCAGGGCAATTTGTCGGCAGTAGAATTTGTCGCAATATCAAAAAAAATCGTACCTTTGTCCCCTGATTTTATAATTGTATAAAAATGAAAATTGCATCATCATACATTACAACTATCGTATTATTACTAATTTACGCTATTGCTTTAGCCGTAGCCACTTTTATCGAAAAATATTACGGCACACGCATAGCAAAAATGCTGGTATATTATTCCCCGATATTTTTTTTGCTGCAATTCTGCATGATTGTGAACCTGATAGCCATTGTGATAGAACGACGACTGCTCGAAAGGCGCAAATGGGGATTCCTGACGCTTCATTTTGCTTTTGTTGTTATTCTTTTTGGCGCTTTGATATCCTATCTGTTTAGTATCGAGGGAACTCTGCATCTGCGCGAAGGTGAAAAAGATAATAAAATGACGGTATTGACATCCAAAGGATTTGAAAATCACCATTTACCGTTCGAAATGAAACTGTTGAAATTTACTCTTGTCCGTTATCCGGGTTCCACAAGTCCCTCATCTTTCGAGAGTAAAGTAGTGGTGTATGTGGATGGCGAAACACGTGAAGAACGGATTTTCATGAACAATGTCCTGGATATTAAGGGATACAGATTTTTCCAGTCCTCGTACGACAAGGATGAACAGGGAACGATACTCTCTGTAAAAAAGGACGTTGCCGGACGAAACATAACTTATACGGGTTATACTCTGTTGACAGTCGGGTTCATACTTTGTCTTTTCGGTCGCAATTCGCGCTTCAGGCAGTTGAGCAGGCGACTGAAAGAATTAAGAATAAAGGCAAAATCGGCACCTGTAATTTTCATGTTCTTGATAGCAAGTTTATTAACGATGCCTTCGCAAGCGCAGCAATCAATGTTCGACGCCCTTCAGAAATTCTCTGTACCTGAGAAACATGTAGAAAAATTCGGAGCGCTTCCGATATTATCTTCCAATGGACGAGTGATGCCTGTAAACACATTTGCATCGGAAATATTACGCAAAGTACATAAATCCAACAAAATAGGAATATTAAATCCCGACCGTTTTTTGTTGAGTTTTTTGGCTTTACCCGAGATGTGGGCACGAGCGCCGTTGATAGCGTTGCCAAACGATGATTTGGCGATGTTTTTCAATCTCTCGCCAAAATATTGCGCTTATATTGAGGTGTTTGACGCCAACGGAAACTACAAATTGCAGGAAAAACTCGAAACAGCATACAACAAACCGCCTGCCGACAGAAACCGTTTCGACAAAGACCTGATTAAACTTGACGAACAGGTAAATATCGTACATCAGATTTTTAATTATCAGTTACTTAATTTATTTCCAAAAGAGAATGACCCCGAAAAACGATGGTATGCTTCGGGCGATGATCTTTCAGCGTTTTCGGGACAGGATTCGGCATTTGTTGCCAACGCAATTATCTGGTATTCCGAAACTTTACAGCATGGAATGAAAACAGGTGACTGGTCGGAAGCCGATAAAGTGGTGGATCTTATAGCGACATATCAGCAAAAACGAAATAACACGGTGGATATAAATTCGCGACGTCTTGCCGCTGAAATCAGGTATAACCGGCTGGAATTTTTCCGGTGGAGCAAAATCGGTTATCTTTCATTTGGCGGATTGTTGCTTGTGTTCTCATTTTTAGAACTTTTCCGCCGTCGAAAACGACAAACGGAACTTATGTTGGCGCTCGGAGCAGGAATTATGGCAGTCTTTCTGTATCACACATTCGGAATGGGAATGCGCTGGTATATAGCCGGTCGTGCGCCCTGGAGCAACTCCTACGAAACAATGGTTTATGTTTCGTGGGCGATGTTGTTGGCGGGAATATTTGTACGCCGAAGTGCGATTGCCTTTGCTCTTGCAACTCTTTTTGCGGGAATTGTGCTGTTTGTGTCGGGATTGAACTGGATGGATCCGGAAATCAATCCGTTAGTGCCTGTATTGAAATCGCCATGGCTGATGTTTCACGTAGCGGTGATTGTGGCGGCATACGGTTTTATGGGAATATCCTGCTTGATAGGGCTTACTAATCTTGTGATCATGTCTTTACGTACTAAAAACACTCAGATAACTGTCCGGATAAAAGAACTCAGCACCATAAACGAAATGTCATTGATTATCGGTCTGGCATTGATGACGACGGGAACTTTTCTCGGCGCTGTATGGGCAAACGTTTCATGGGGACGCTATTGGGGTTGGGATGCCAAGGAAACATGGGCTTTAGTAACGGTCATCGTCTATGCCATTGTCATACATCTCAGATTAATAAAACGTTGCGACAATGTCTGGCTTTTCAATCTGAACTCAATCGTTGCTTTTGCATCTGTGATGATGACTTATTTTGGCGTGAATTATTTCCTTAGCGGAATGCATTCGTACGGACAAACCGGCTCGACGGGTAATTTATTTGTGTGGCTGATATTTATAACGCTGATTATCGCCTTGCTCGCTTTTACTTCATACAAAAGATGGAAAAAAAATTTACAATTG
>JAITKY010000043.1 GCA_031278135.1 Prevotellaceae bacterium
CTCGTACCACTTTTTCTTTAAAACAAATACTGTACCGAATATAGCGTTTGCCTCTTTTTGTCTCTTTTTTTGCCATTTTGTCTTGCTTTTGAGTGTAAACCTATTTCAGGACATGACAATTCTGTATAATCCTGTTAATTCTGATCAGATTTCGATTTAAATTACAGTAAACCATACTCGCAGGATTTTCCGGGTAGATTTCGTTACTTTGAAACGATCGTCGGGACGCAGGCCGGCGACCCAGATGATATTTTCTCCGGAAACTAATACTTGTTGGCGTTTTTTGGAAATCACGGGCAGTTTGATGTCGATGAAAAAATCGCTGAGTTTCTTTTGACCTTTCATTCCCAGAGGAATAAAACGGTCGCCGTCTTTACAGGGTCTCAATATCAGCGGAAAAGCCAGTTTCGACAAGTCAAACTCTCCAACATTTTTGTCGCGCAGTAATTGGAAATCAGAATCGTTTTCGATGATTTCACAACGTAATTCGAAACTGTCAGTGTGAATAACGGTATCTTTATCAACCGGATACGAATCTGTTTTTTCTACGGCAGGCGATATAATAATATGCGTTCTGTCAATTACAAGACAATGAGCAGAGGAAAAAAACTGTTTTCCGGATACGGCGCTGTTCACACATTCACAGATGTTTCCGATTGTATCTCTTCGAAAACCGTAAGTTTTCAGAATGTAGAACAACAGTATTTCTTTCGAATGAAACTGCCGGATTTTGTCGAGCGGGATATAAACGTCGTTGTGTTTTTCGAAACTGTTATTTTGCAGGAATATTTCCGTTTCCGTTTCGATAAATTTATTTGCTTGATTCAGGTAGTCAATACTTTCGAGCGCCTTTTCCCTGAACGAAGGACTTACTCTGTCGAATGCCGGCAAAACCAAATGTCGTAACTTGTTTCTCAAATATTTATCGGACAAATTCGACGAATCTTCCCTGTACCGGATATTGTTTGCAACGGCGTATTCTTCAATATCTTTCCTCGAAAAGCCGAGAAGAGGACGGATAAGAGTGTCCGCACATTGCGGGATTCCCGTCAAACCGTTGAGACCCGCTCCACGTGAGAGATTTATGAAAAATGTTTCCAAATTGTCACCGGAATTGTGTGCTACGGCGATTTTGGCAAATCCGTGTTTGTTTCTTAACTCTTCGAACCAATTGTAACGCAATTCTCTTGCAGCGATTTGTGTTGAGATTTTTTTTTCGGTGGCATATCCATTTGTATCGAACCGAACGGTGTAAAAAGTAACACCACAGTCGCCTGCAAACGTCCTGACCAAATCCTCGTCGGCGTCGGCTTCATCGCCCCGCAAAGAAAAATTGCAATGGGCTATTGCACATCTAAATCCCGCATCGACAAACAAATGCGCCATAACCATAGAATCGATGCCGCCGCTGATAGCCAAAAGATAACAGCAATCATTTCCGCCGTCCAAAGAACGAATAATTTCCTTAAAACTATACGTTTGCAGCGATTTCATCACTTTTTAACTTTTAGTTCTCCTGAAATTGCGCAATCTCTTCACCATCTTGGATATAGGCCCAACATGCCGTTCAATTTTTTCGGCGTATATATCGCTGATTTTTATCAGAATACCTGTTTCTTCCACGTTTCCGAAACCGTGATTTATTGCCGTTCCGAAAACTTTCATCGAAGGCGAGAGATTCATGTACGAATTAATCAGCGGAGGAATGTTTTCGCCGAACGAGCGTATTTCTTTTGCCAAAATTCTGTAATCGTCTCTGTACGTTTCGCCTACAAGCAGTTTGTTCAGTTTTTCCACGTCGGGATTTGTCTCTAACGGCTCTATCGGAGTGATAAGATTTTCGGCGTCCGAAAAATGTTTGCGCAGGAAATACAGCAACATATCCCGCGCTTCGGTGTTGAAAGTCCCATACATCGTCACTTTTCCCAGAAAATAGTTCATCTCCGGATGCCGCAGAATGAGCGCTCCCAATCCGTCCCAGAGGTTATCGAGAGCGTAAAGCCCTTTACTTCTGAGTTTTGTTGTCTGATAATTCGGTTGCACAAACGAGCGTCCGAGTTCGATGGTCTTCGGAAGATATTCCTCGACAAACTTATCGGAAAAATGGAACAGTTCCGATGTAGCGAGGTTCTCCACCGATATGTCGTTACAAGCGATATACCGGTATCCGCCAAGTATTTCGCGCTCTCTCGGATTCCATACAATCAGTTGCGAATAATGTTTTTCCGACACGTCAAATTCGTCGATATCAACACTTTCGCCCGTCCCTCCGCCCGCTGTACGGAATGCAATTTCGCGTAAACGACCGATTTCGAGCATGGTTTTGGGCGAATCTTCATGATTGACAATATACAACAAATTACCACCATTATTGGTGTATCTCAAAAATTTGTTGATAGTCAATTCTTTTTCAATTAATTTCTTGTCTATCGGAGCAATTATAGGTTTCATAATATCAAAAATATTAATATATTAGTTTGCTGAATAATTTAACGTCAATCCTACGGAAAAAATGCCTTCCAAATCGTCCTTTCTCATTCCGTGTCTGATATTTACACTGTAATTTCCTTTTTCGGGAAATCGAATGTATTCACGATACAAAAAAATGTTCTCCCTGAATTTCGAAAACAATCCTCCCGAACCGATCCATTTGCCGTCGTCGCGCGCAAGAATTAAGTTGAGCGTATCGGTGATAGTGTTTCCATTGGGAGCGTTGATATTCAGGAATAAATACAGATTTTGGAAACTGTAGTCTGTTCTGTTCCTCAAATCGATAAACAGCGAATACAGTGAGAGCGTGTCATCCGTAGGAATATTGAATTTCAATACAGTATCCTTGTTCCAGACACAGTCTTTTATATTCGCATTTTGTTGCCAAACCCTGTTTTTGTCTGCACATGAGTACAAAAGCAGAATCGAGAATATCAACATAAAACAATTTTTACGATTCGTTCTTTTTATTGACATTTTTTTGTCTGTTTTTGCGTCTGTGATTTCGATTATTTCCGTTTTCCTGTGGCTTTTTATTGTTCGGAGCCTTGTTTGAAGCGACAACGGCGGGAGTTGCAGCAACGTTGGCGGAAGGCTTTTTCTTGTTTTTCCGTTTTTTTCTGCTTTTGTCGAAACGAGTGAGACTGTCTTCGCCGACAGCGCTTTTAAATTCGGAATCGCTGTCTTCGCTATCTACGTATAACTCAAGTTTTTCGCCTTTCTTGTTGCTGTTGATCATATCCTTAACTTTTTCGACGGGAATGGGGAACATCTGGGAACTTCCGGCTGTCGAAAAATACATTACTCCTTTCAGTACATCAGTCTTTTGCAAGAATATAGTGCCATTGACTGTTTCTATCTGATGAATTTTCGGGAAAGCGTCCCATGCGTCGAGGTATGTGTCTAATTCATAGTTCAAACAGCATTTTAACTTGCTGCACTGCCCGGCGAGTTTCAACGGATTGACAGATATTTCCTGATGCCGTACCGAATTGGTCGATACCGAAACGAAATTCCTCATCCACTGTGCACAACACAGTTCTCTGCCGCAAGGTCCGATACCGCCGATAAGTCCTGCTTCCTGCCGTGCGCCTATCTGTCGCATTTCAATCCTGATTTTGAATGTATCTGCCATGACTTTAATCAGTTCCCTGAAATCAACACGTTCATCGGCAATGTAGTAGAATATGGCTTTTGTTTTGTCGCCCTGAAAATCGACGTCGCCAATCTTCATGTTCAATCCCAATGTTGTCGCCATTTTGCGTGACTGTATCATCGTCGTATATTCCATCGCTACAGCCTCCTGCCATTTTTCAATATCGACGACTCTGGCAATACGGTAGATTTTTTTTATGTCGGCCGTTTTTGCGTCGGCGACGTTTGGATTTGCTTTCAGGAATTTGAGTTCGGCAACAGGTCCTATCGCCGATATAATTCCAATGTCGTGCCCCGGCGAGGCTTCGACAGCGACAATATCACCCTCTTTCAAGTCGAGATTGTTGACATTTCTGTAAAATCCTTTTCGTGTATTCTTAAACCTGACCTCAAAAATGTCGTATTCCCTGTCTGCCGGAATATTTCGTAACCAATTGTAAACAGTCAATTTATGGCAATTTTTAACTGCCCTGCACGATACTGTTTCTCCTTCTTTACCGGTCTCGGTGACGCATCCCCGCGACCAGTATAGTGTTCCTTTATTTATTGTCATCTTTTGTCTGTTATTACATTAATTAGAACGACTTTATCCCCGTCTAATTCGTCGCAAAAATACACAAAAATTCGGAAATGAAAATAATATATGCGAAATTGGGTGTATTTCAAATTGTCGAGAAGTCCGCTCCACAGCCGAAAAAATGGATTCCTTTTATCGTTCACAGTTGTTATTTATGTTTTTTTCTTTAATTTTGCACCTTTAAAAATAATTAAAAACATGCGGGATTTGGCATGTATATATTTGTAGGATAATAAATTTTGTGTAATGGAACAATTCGTCGTATCGGCAATTAAGTACCGCCCATTATCGTTTGCTTCGGTAGTCGGTCAGTCAACGATTGGGGCGACTCTGAAAAATGCAATCCAAAGGGGGCATTTGAGTCATGCGTATTTGTTTTGTGGTCCAAGAGGCGTCGGCAAAACCACTTGCGCCCGTATTTTTGCCAAAACAATCAACTGTATGAACCCCGGTTCCGACATGGAAGCGTGTGGAAAATGCGAATCGTGCCGTTCGTTTTCCGAAGGCAGGTCGTACTGCATACACGAACTCGACGCTGCCTCGAACAATTCGGTGGACGATATCCGTTCACTGGTCGAACAGATAAGAGTTCCGCCGCAAATAGGCAAATACAGCGTATATATCATCGACGAGGTTCACATGCTGTCAGCCGTAGCGTTTAACGCTTTCCTCAAAACGCTCGAAGAACCGCCACCGTATGCGATATTTATTCTGGCAACGACCGAAAAACATAAAATCATACCTACAATATTGTCGCGGTGTCAGATATACGATTTCAGCAGGATAACTATAAGCGATATTGTCTCGCATCTGAAAGATATTGCTCAAAAAGAAGGCGTTACATGCGAGCCTGACGCCCTCAATATCATTGCCCGTAAAGCCGACGGTGCAATGAGAGACGCTTTGTCGATATTCGACAGAGTTGTGTCGTTCTGTGGAAACAATGTTACGTATTCTGCTGTTATCGACGACTTGAATGTGCTTGATTATGAATATTATTTCAGACTTACAGATGCTCTTCTGGCTCACAACTACGTGGAATCGTATATGATTTTCGACGAAGTCCTTAAAAAAGGATTCGACGCCCAGCATTTTGTGGCGGGATTAAATTCGCACTTCAGAGATATTCTTGTGTGTAAAGATGTACAGACCATAGCATTGCTCGAAGTCGGACAGGTCATTGCCGAACGTTACCGGCAACAGGCCGTTGCATGTTCCGTCGATTTTCTATACGAAGCCCTGAATATCGCCAATAAATGCGAAATGGAGTACAAAATCAGTGGAAACCCGCGCCTGCTCGTCGAACTTATGTTGCTGAATTTGTCGTACACAGGAACTGAAAAAAAAAACGTTTCATCTGAACACAGCGAACAAACAGCAGTAAAAACAGAATCGTCCGTCCCGAAAAAAGACGAGCCGATGCCAATACCCGAGGCTCCAAAAAGCATCTCGCTAAAAGACATGCTGTCCGGGACAAAAAAGGAAAGCGTGGTTGTCGAAACTGTCGAAACTGTTGAAGAAAAAACGTTTACCGAAGAAAAACTCGTGCTTGAATGGAAAAATTACGCCGAAAGTATAAAAGCTAAATTCCCGCGTTTGGGCAGTCGTTTGTTGGAATATTCACCGAAACTTGTGTCGGAACAACTTGTGCAATATCCAATTATTAGCGAACAGCACAGGGAACAAATGGAAATACGTTCAATTGATTTGGTCAATCATCTTAAAACGACATTAAGCCCTTCGATTACTGTTGAATGGATTGTGCATGAAGTGAATACCGAAACCGACAGCAAAACACGACTTTACACTCAAAAGGATAAAATCGAATATATCGTATCCGTAAACAGCGCTATCGACGGAATTATCAGAGATTTGGACTTGGATTACAGATAAAATGCAGAACAATTATTTGGATAACGATTATTTTGTTGTGCTGGGCGACGGCAAATTTCCTGAACACGATGTTCCATTGAAACTGTTGAACAACGCCCGTAAAATCATCTGTTGCGACGGCGCTGCAATTAAACTTCTACGGTATGGCAAAGAACCGGATGCAATTGTCGGCGACCTGGACAGTTTGCCCGAATGTCTGATAATCAAATATAACGACAGGATTTTCAAAGACGATGATCAGGAAACAAACGACCAAACAAAAGCCGTTCAATGGTGTCACAAACGTAATATAAGTCCAATAATCATACTCGGCGCTACCGGTTTACGCGAAGACCATACTATCGGAAACATTGCACTATTGGCTGATTACGTCGATTTTACAGATATCTCAATGGTGACGGACACGGGAATCTTTATACCAATGAATAAATCGAAAACATTCAAATGTCATAAAAATCAGCAGGTTTCTATCTTTGCAATCTCTACAGAAACAAAAATAACGACCACAGGTTTGAAATACAATGTTTCGGAACGATGTTTCACCAATTGGAATCAGGGAACACTTAATGAAACTCTTTCCGATTCGTTCGGCATCAGCATCGATAAAGGAAAAATAATTGTTTATCTGAAAAATATGTGAAAAATTTGCCTAAAATCCGCTTCATCGGTATGCTAATAAAATCAAGATTCTTTACACCCCTCCCCTACCCCACTCTTCGGAATTTATACATATTTTTTATTGAGTGATGAAATATGAGTGAAATCTACAATAACCAATTAATAAAGTGTCGTCGCTACAGGACTTTTTGACTGTTAGCTTCTTCCGCATGCTTAAAGCATTATGGGTAGCAGATGACACCGAAGGCGTCGAATGTTGATAACCCCGAGCAAGCGTAGCGCAGCTCGGTGACAAGGCCAACACCCTCTCTGTCAATCCTGTAAGGGGTTGACAGAGAGGGGGGACATATACAGTAAGGAGCAACCGCAAGGGTTGCCTATTTCGACTTGCAAGGGGTGATCAATATTTAAATCTTTCAGACTGCCAATTCTGATCAGAATTTACAGAATTGTACAGCATTCTGATAATTCTATAATTTTGCCAATTCTGATTAAAAAAACAGATTCACTGTTTTTCGGACATATTTACATAATAGCGCGGGGATAAAATACTGATTCCCGCTTCTTTAAATTTATCCTGTATATTTTGTCGCAAATCGCTACTTATTCGTGTCGCCTTATTGGCGTCGCTGATGAAAACATTGATTTGATAAACTACATTAAAATCATCGAAACCGTCTTCCAGAACGTATGGATGAGGTGTTTTCATCACATCGGGCGTAGCGTCGGCGGCGTCGAGCAGCAGTTGATGAACTTTTCGCCAGGGCGTTTCGTAG
>JAITKY010000049.1 GCA_031278135.1 Prevotellaceae bacterium
GGAATCAATTCGTTGGTTAATTCCGACAGAGCGGCGTATGCAACATCGCTGATAACAGCATGATCGCCCGATTTCAACAGATGAAACAGCAATGCGACGATAGCACTCATGCCGCTGGCAAATGCTACTGCGGTTTCGGCATCTTCGATTACCGCGAGTTTGTCTTCCAACTGTCGGATTGTCGGATTTCCCCAGCGAGTATAAACCCAGTTGTCGTTTTCGTCCATTCCTTCTACCGAAAAACCGGTGTCGGCTTCCACAACGAATGTGGTGGACATCACTATGTTGGGCGCTGAAGCATTAGTTACGGGGTCGGGAAATTCTCCCGCATGCACAGCCTTTGTCTGCTCTCCGATGTGTAATATGTTCTTTCGTGTCATACCTTCATATTATATTTTTGTGCAAAGGTACTGCTTTTTTACCACAGAAAACTATACCATCTTTGTGGTATTTTTATCCCGTATTACTGCTAATAGACATTTTTGTTTAAATTGAGATGCGCCCGAACCTTAATAAGTCGGGAATCGACCTGCTGACAAAAAAAGTTTTTAACAATGATATTCACAGCATAATCGTTTTAATATTAGAGAATTTCAATCGTTTCAAACTTCAATTTACCCGCAATAATTGCAGACAGATTTGTGTATGTGAAAAACAAGATATAATTTTGTGCCCTGTTTATAATGATAAATGTTATAAATAAACATATATAATAACAACAATTGCAAAAGTTAAATTATGAGCAACATTTTTTGTTCTTCAATTGGAAAAAAATTGGTTATGAGCCTGAGCGGCTTATTTTTGGTTGTTTTTCTTTTGTTACACGTGTCGGTTAATCTCACGGCGCTGTTTTCGCGGGCGGCATACGAGACTGCCTGCAACTTTATGGATACGAACATTTTCATACAGGTAATGGTGCCTGTTCTTGCTTTAGGGTTTGCTATCCATATTTTGTTTTCTCTCATTATCACCCTTAAGAATCAGAAAGCCCGTCCGGTGAAATATTCGGTTTCCAACAAGACCGAAGTATCATCTTGGGCAGCAAAAAACATGTTTGTTTTGGGGTTGATAGTGTTTTGTTTCCTTGCTTTGCACCTGACGCATTTTTGGGCAAAAATGCAGTTGCAGCATTTTATGGGAAAACATGGAGAAAATCCTTACGACCTGTTGGTTACACTGTTTAGCCAATGGTACTACTGCGTTATTTACGTTGTATGGATCTTAGCGTTGTATTTCCATATTTCGCATGGATTTTGGAGCGCCTTTCAAACTCTGGGCGTCAATAATTCCAAGTGGATACCTCGCTTTCAGCTAATTGCAAAAATCTATGCGATTCTTGTCACATTAGCATTTATTTCAATACCGGTTTATTTCTTTTTAGGGTTAAATCAGTAGTTTTTTGAAGTTTAATTGAATAATTTGAAAATAGTAAAGAATATGTCCAACAACAAATTGCAGTCAAAAATTCCTGATGGTCCATTAGCAGAAAAATGGACGCGTCACAAATCCAGTATAAAAGTAGTAAGTCCGGCGAACAAACGCAAGTTGGAAATCATCGTCATAGGCACCGGATTGGGAGGAGCATCGGCGGCGGCATCTCTTGGCGAATTGGGATACGAAGTGAAAATATTTTGCATATCCGACAGTCCGAGGCGAGCACATTCGATTGCCGCTCAGGGAGGTATCAACGCTGCGAAAAACTATCAGAACGATAACGATTCGGTGTACCGGTTGTTTTACGATACAATCAAAGGAGGCGACTATCGCTCACGAGAAGCAAACGTATATCGTCTTGCCGAAGTAAGTCCTTTGATAATAGACCAGTGCGTAGCGCAGGGAGTTCCTTTTGCACGTGAATACGGAGGATTGTTATCGAACCGTTCGTTTGGAGGCGCACAGGTTTCGCGAACATTCTATGCACGCGGACAAACCGGACAACAATTATTATTAGGTGCTTATGCAGCCCTCAATCGTCAGATCTCCGCCGGAAAAGTGAAATCGTATCATAGACACGAAATGCTCGATTTGGTGATGATCGACGGAAAAGCAAAAGGTATAATTGCGCGTAATCTCGAAACAGGCGAAATCGAACGTCATGGCGCACATGCAGTTGTCATTGCAAGCGGAGGCTACGGGAATGTCTTTTTCCTTTCTACAAACGCGATGAACAGCAACGGTTCAGCAGCAATACAATGCTACAAACACGGCGCTTTCTTCGCAAATCCCTGTTTTGCACAGATTCACCCGACTTGTATTCCCGTTCACGGCGAACAACAGTCGAAACTGACTCTGATGTCGGAATCGTTGCGTAACGACGGGAGAATATGGGTGCCGAAGAAATTGGAAGACGTTGAAAAACTGCGTAAAAAACAGTTAAAACCATCGCAGATATCCGAAGACGACCGCGACTATTATCTTGAACGCCGTTATCCGGCTTTCGGAAACCTCGTTCCCCGCGATGTCGCTTCACGTGCTGCAAAAGAACGCTGTGACGCAGGATATGGCGTAAACGAAACAGGATTAGCCGTTTTCCTCGATTTTTCGACAGCAATCGGACGTCTTGGCAAAAAAGTTATTGCCGAACGTTACGGGAATCTTTTCCAGATGTACGAAAAAATCACAGACGTCAATCCTTACGAAGAACCGATGCAAATATATCCCGCCATACACTATACAATGGGCGGTATATGGGTGGATTACAACCTGATGACGACTATTCCGGGATTGTATGCTATCGGCGAAGCAAATTTCAGCGACCATGGAGGAAACCGTCTTGGCGCTTCGGCTTTGATGCAGGGTCTTGCTGACGGATATTTCGTATTACCTTATACAATTGGCGATTATCTTGCTAAAGAAATACAAACTCCGAAAACGGATACCAAACACAAAGCATTCGACGAAGCAGAAAAACAGATTAAGGAAAAAATAAACAAAATATTCAGCGTCAAGGGAAAACAGCCTGTCGATGTCATTCACAAGAAATTAGGTCGCGTGATGTGGGAATATGTGGGAATGGCCCGAAACGAAGAAGGTTTGAAGAAAGCCATTGGTCTGATTGAAGAAATCCGCAAGGAATTTTGGTCGGATGTTTTGGTCCCGGGCGAAAATACGGAATTTAATCAGGAATTGGAAAAGGCGATACGTTTAGCCGATTTCATTGAAATCGGGAAACTTATGGCTCTGGATGCTCTGAGCCGCAAAGAATCATGTGGAGGTCATTTCCGCGAAGAAATGCAGACAGAAGACGGCGAAACGAAACGCGACGACCAAAATTATATGTATGTTGCCGCATGGGAATATCAGGGCGAAACGAAAGACCCTGTGTTACATAAGGAAGCGTTGGTTTACGAAACCGTTAAAGTTTCGACAAGAAACTATAAGGATTAATGTTTAACTCGTAAGTATTTTAAAGAAATGAAA
>JAITKY010000117.1 GCA_031278135.1 Prevotellaceae bacterium
TAAGTCGAAATACATAATCTTTAGTTTTTATAAATCAATGATTTTACGTTGTTTAGAACTTTCATATGCTGCCTCAATTATTCGTATTCCTTCGAGAGCATCTTCCGGCTCGACAGGCAAAGGAAATTTCCCTGTTTGCATATTTTCCCCAAGTTGTTTATAGAAACCAACATACGAAGAAACAGGCGATACATGTTTCACGCTTTTCATCGATCCGTCGGGCAGCAATACAGTAAGCCGGGCGGCGGTCGATTTGTCTTCCTGACCAAACCCAGCGTCGCCGGGACGCATCCCGTTGACCGATTGTTCTTCGATAACGTTTGCCCTGTATTTCACAAACGAGCCCTCATGCCCGTTAAGGATATACGACGGACCAATGTCTGCAACCAGCAAAGAACTTTTTATCAGCAGTCTGAACCGGTTTTCGTAATACAGAGTTACGACACAGTAATCGTCGATTTCCGAAAATTCCCTTTCCTTGCATATTTCCGCATAAACCGATTTTGGCTTTCCAAAAAGGAACAAAGCCTGATCGATCAAATGAGTGCAAAGTTCGTACATCAAGCCGTTACCGGGACGTGGCTCTTCTTTGTGTGCCTTTGGGTTAGGCTTGTTTTTGAAACGTTCGAAACGAAATTCGCCGTCGATAAGTTTGCCAAGCAATTTTTGATCAACGACCAGTTTCAGAGCGATAAGTTCGCCTTCCCAGCGTCTGTTGTGAAAAACCGTCAGGACACGATTTTTCTGTTTGGCAATATCAATAAGGATTTCCGCTTCTTTCGACGTCGCCGCAAAAGGTTTGTCGATAACAACATGTTTACCTGCTTCGAGCGCCTTGCGAGCATACTCGAAATGCGTAGGACTTGGAGTATTAACAACAACCAGATCAATATCTTCCGCTGCAAACAGTTCTTCGCATGAGCGGTAAATTTTAGCAAAGGGATAGCGTTCTTTGGAACAGTTATTGTTACGTTCTACAAAAGCTCTCAAATCAAAGTATTCCGGCAACATAGCAATATAAGGCTCATGGAATATTTTCGTCGAATATCCATAAGAGCAAATTGCTGTGCGTATTACATCTTTCATATAACCGATTTTATTGTAATTCATTATTTTTCTTTAACTTCGTTGCAATTATATCCATAACAAATATAATTGCAAGACCGGCAAGCATCATCGCTATGGCATAGAAAAGCAGTGAAGGCGAATCTGTTGTCTCGCTGTACGTCGCAGGCAAAATATTTTTTTCCACAAGCGGGATTATTTGCCCGTGCGAATCGGTAATCGATTCCACAGTTTGTTTCCATGGCCAAATTTTGTTAAGCGAGCCGAACATTATTCCCGCTAAAAATGCAATTGTCAGGAATTTATACTTTTTCAACAACCATGACAGAAAGTGAGAAAAAGATATTATTCCAATTACCGCTCCTGCTGCAAACACCATTAATACAGGAATATCAACCCTGTCTAAAGCCGCAAGTATGTATTTGTATTTTCCCAGCAAAAGCAAAATGAAACTTCCTGATATGCCGGGCAAAATCATAGCACAGATAGCAATAACCCCCGATAAGAATACAAACCACAAATTATCAGGCGTTTCCGACGGGCTGATTACCGTAATCAAATAACCTGCAACGACTCCCAAAATCAATGAAACAAAATAGGATGATTTCCATTTCTTTATGTCTTTCAGCACAAACCACACCGAGGCAAGTATCAGTCCAAAAAAGAACGACCACACCGGAATAGGATGATCTTTAAGTAAATAAGTCATCAATTTTGCCAGCGACAAAATACTTATCCCTATACCTAACAACAACGAAAACAGGAAATTACCGTTGAGTTCTTTCCAAAAAAGTTTGACATTGAATTTGCTTTCAATAAAAATTTTAAATGCAAGCGGCGATTTTTTAATCGAGGCCAGCAATTCTTCGTAAATGCCTGTAATAAAAGCGATAGTTCCTCCCGAAACCCCCGGAATCACATCTGCCGCTCCCATTCCTATTCCTTTGACGGCTATTAAAATAAAGTCTTTTATATTACGTTTCATATTTTGCATATTATTTAAGGTATTTTCCAAAATAATTAATTATATAAGCATTGTCTTTTGCACTCGGGAAAAGATTAAAAAACATCTCAAGTCCTTCACTGTTAATCAAAATCGCATCGAGTAAATATTTACAGCAGTCTTCCATATTCCTGATACTGTAGAAAAACACGGCTTTTTTGTATTTATTCATAAATTCGGCATCCTCGAGTTTCTCAGAGTCCATTTTCTTTATTATATCACTGTTTTGCAATATATTAGTCAGCATGTCTTTATTGTTACTGAGGCTAATGAAACACTGTCCTCTAAAATAAAGGTAATTTTCGTTATCGGGGTCTGCTTCAATCGCTTTGTCAATGTGTTTAATCGCTGATTCGAAATCGTTCGCGGCATATAATAATCTGCTCAGGCTCCAGTATAGCGCATCAGTGTCTTGAGCGATAAAGTCTATATAACTTTGTTCGGTTTCGTCGAATTCCTGGTCGAAATCGTAATGTTCTTTGATGTTGCATAATATATTAGAGTCGCCGGGCATGCGCGGCATTATTTGCATAATACAATTAAAAGTCTTGTCGTAGTCGCCCGTTTTAATCGCAGAGATTATTGTGCAAAGTGTTGCGATATGTTCATCGTTATTTATCGAATGAGCGAACTCAAACGCTTCCAGAGCTTTGTCGATATTCTTTGAAGAATTAAGATACAGAACACCCAAAGTTATCCATGCTTTTTCGTTAAAAGGATCTTCGTCCAATGATTTTTCGTAATACTTTTCCGCTTCTTCGACCTTGGAAATCTGTTCATAACAAAATCCCGTATTGAACAGCGTCTTAGCGTTGGCATTACCCGAATCGATAAACTTGTGTAAAAAGATAAGAGCCTCATTGAAATATTTCTGTTCCATCAATATATCAGAAATATAATGCAGTTCTTCATTGTCCGAACTGGTATTTTTCTCAAAAGCAATTTTAAATTCTTCGACAGCATGTTCGATGTCGTCATTCAACGTATAGATATGTCCCTTATATATATGAATTTCAGATGAATCATATGCTTTATCTTCTAGTGCCAGCAACAGTTCGAAAGCCCTGTCGAAATTGTCGAGATTCATCATTATCCTGATTTTGTGAAGCGCAAGTTCGGTATCGTAGGGATGACACAACTCCGCATGTATTAAGGCTTCCAGAGCATCGGCAAACCTTTCTTCCATCATATAATAAATTATGATTGTCTCAAATTCCTCAGAATCAAAATATATCGACTCCTTATTATAAAGGAGTGTCTCATATTTCTGAATTAGAATGTCGTCTTCTATATCCATTTTTTGACAGTTATAACGGGTTATAATTGAACTTGTTTTTTTAATTTTTCGTATAAAACGTCGCTTCCTTTGACTAAAGGTAATCTCAATTCGTTTTCGATCAAACCTTTAATCGCTAAAGCGGTTTTCACTCCCACGGGATTTCCTTCGACAAACAAAAGGTCGATTATATCTATCATTTGCAGATGAATCGATCTTGCATCGGTAAAATTTCCCTTTAATGCCAGATGCACAAGTTTCCCAAATTCTTCGGGAAAAGCATTTCCGGCAACGGATATTACTCCGTCTATTCCCATCGCTATCTGCATCAAAGTCAGCCCATCATCTCCCGACAATACCGAAAAATCATCGGGTTTGTTTCGCAGGATATATCCCAACTGGTTGAAATTTCCCGAAGCCTCTTTAACAGCAATAATATTCTTGTGTTCAGCAAGTTTGAGACAGGTATCGGCAGTTATGTTTACTCCTGTACGTCCGGGAACATTGTAGAGTACAACAGGTTTCGACGACGCATCGGCAATTGCGGTAAAATGCTCTTGCATACCTTTTTGTGAGGGTTTGTTATAGTAGGGCGTAACACTCAACACTGCGTCGGCTTCCTCGTAAAGACCGGCAACATTTTTGACAACATCAGCCGTATTGTTTCCTCCAACACCGACAATCAACGGCAATTTCGCAGTGTTTTTTCCGGCGACAAACTGTACAATCTCTTTCTTTTCCTGAGAGTTAAGCGTTGGTGTTTCCGCCGTTGTCCCAAGCACTACGAGAAAATCGGAACCACCGGCAGTTACATATTCTATAACTTTTCCCAGTGCATCAAAATCAATTGATTTATCTCTTTTAAAAGGAGTTATCAAGGCAACTCCCATACCTGAAATCGAAATTCTGTTCATTTTATCTTACATAAATATGTTTCTAAATCTTTAAAAAACCGTTCGTCGTCCGCACTACCTGCCAACACAAAATCATAGGGATTGTTCGTTTCGCTGTTTATTCGTCCTATCTTGAAATCGGCGTGTGAAGCCGTCGCAATATATTGCAGTGGAAACCAAACTTTTATCGACAAATCGACAAGAATATTGAATTTGGTATTGATAAAACTGTTGATAGCCGCAGTTTTCGGCTTTCCGAACCAGTTACATTCGTTATTGGAGAAAAAAATCTGCGACGGAGAATTTTCGCCAACTCCTTCGGGCAACTTTTCCTGCGGAAAATACATTACTAAAACTATCTCAATATCATATTGTTTCGTGATATTTTTCAGAACGTTCATAATCCCGGACATGTTGATATTAAACGGATAGATAACACTCATAGTTTTTGCTGTTTCGAAATTATATGCAACCTCTCTCCTTCTTCCGGTACGAACAGCGGCGTCTTTGAGGCACTTATTTTTTATAATATTTTTTATATATCCAAACATAATTTTGCAAAAATACAACAATACTTTTATAAAGAAAAAAAAATCTCTTCCTGTCCGATGATTCTATGACATAAATCACTGGTAACATGAAAAATATGCAACAAAATAATTTGCAGTAATATTTTTAAAAGCAATGTTTTTATCCGTAAAAATCACAATAAAAGCAATATCTATGGTGTTTTCGATTTCCGGCAATGTGTATTTTTGACATATTAATGTGTATTTTTGACGTAATGATGCGTGATTTTAACGCATAAAACGGTATTCAGTATAATTTTTTTATAACGAAATATATACTTATAATCAATGAATTATATTTTTTTTAAATTGTCCGGCAAAAAAAAATTTGGTGGATAAAAAAAACATTTCTATCTTTGTATCATAAATTAAGGATTTGATGAGTTATTATAACGCATCAATATTGGGGCAAAGTTTTAAAGTTTTTATATTATAGAGTTTTCCATGGGATAATACCCCGAAATCCTCCAAAATGCCTGTTTTGGGGGATTTTTTTATTTTTTAGCGTGCCTAAAAAAAACTCGGGAAAAAACGGTTTTTTGCAGTTTCCGGAGCGCGTCAACAGTAAATTTTCATTTATTTTTCCGATTATGGCAATTTTTTTTTCGTGAATATCAATTTGAAAATAAGCATTTTGGAAACAATTCGAAAAAAAAATTGAAAAAAAATTTGGATGAATGGAAAATTATGTCTTATCTTTGCACCGCTTTACGAAAAAGTAAACGTGAAAAAAAGACTGGTAAAACAGTCATAAAATAAGATAGTTGTGCTTCGGCACGAGGTTCTTTGACAACATAGAAGATTACCATGAAAAGGAATTGAATATTAAGCATAAATCCGCAATTTCTACCTTTCGTGAGAAAGGTGAAGAATCAAGAAAAGGGATCAAAAAACATAAATATACAATGAAGAGTTTGATCCTGGCTCAGGATGAACGCTAGCGGCAGGCCTAACACATGCAAGTCGAGGGGCATCGGGTGTAGCAATACATGCC
>JAITKY010000202.1 GCA_031278135.1 Prevotellaceae bacterium
TTCCTAAAATTATTTTTCTATTTTTCCCCCTCCCAAATGGTATTTAGCCCAATCCCAATAGTTGCCGGTGGCTTTAGCCACGGGGATAATATCAAAATAATATCAAAGATCGCAAATGTTTACGCAAAGATTGCAAAGACACATTCAGTTGAGCAAAAACAAGTTCATCTACAAAAACCGTTGCGGAGACATTGTAATCGCCCATATCGGTTTCGGTGATACTCTGCGAAACGGATATTATAGGATATCTAAAAGGGTTTATCGACTTGAAATACCGGATTTTCACAATCTTTTTCAGAATTAGCCGGCGTTTTAGATTTTTGGATGCCAATTCTTTCACCATCTGGATGATACATACACCCGGAGTAACAGGATTTCCGGGGAAATGGTCTTTGTAAATAGAATGTTCGAAATTTAGCATGATAGAATATTTGGTTTGATCCGAACATTGTGTAATACTAAGGCAGTCATAAAAATCGCATATAAGTTTCATACTGTTTATTTTATTGCAAATTAAGAATCAATCAATCATTGTGATTTTCATATTTCCGTGGGCTATTAATTCGTTATCGGTATACACTTTAGCCATAATCATGAGCGTCGAAAATATTTCGGTAGTAATTTCGACGTTTGTAGTCAGTTTTTCACCAATGCACGGAAGACGTTCGATAACAAGGTTTTTGATTTCCCCGATAACTCCGAGTTTTATGCCGCTTTTGTTGATATATTTTCCTATGTAACCCATTTGCGCAGCAGCCGTTTGCGCAATATTTTCGATAATTCCGGCTTCGGTAAATATCTTGCCATCGACAAAGATATTATCTTTATCGACTGTTGTAGAGGAGATAACGGTCTTTTCGTCCACATACTGCAAACGGTCAATCATCACAAACTGTCCTTGTTGTGGCAACAATTCCCTTACGTTTATATCATTTACATCTCTCGTATCGCTCATGTTTTATCGCTCGAAAAAACTATCTTTTTGACGGCGCTTTGAAAACTTCGTCGCCGACAGGTTCGTTCAACGTTTTATCAACCAGCGTATAAAGAGTATAACTGCCGTCAGATTCTTCCATTTTCAAAGTAGAAAGCGTCAAATTGAGTTTGTCATATTGCAGAACAATTTTATTGATGGCGCTTTTAGCCTTTTTCTTCAATTTTGCTGTGATGACATAACCGTTGTCGGTTTCCTCGCTCGACAGCGTAACACCGTCAATCATAGATATATCGCCCTGCAAACACGACGAAAGGATATTTCTCATTGTCCTTGCTCTCGAACTGGTTTTCGTTGACGCTTTGCTGTATTTGCCTGCTGCTATCGTCACAAGCTGGTCTTTGTTGATCAGCATCAAATCGCCGGCAGGTTCTTCGTATTTCATCGAAAGACGGTCGGGTTTGCTGTAAAAGAACTTACCGTGCGAACTGATATCTTCGTTCATGAACGACAAATGTTTGACTTGAACGAAATTGCTTATAATCGAAGTGCATCGAAGATTTGCCTGCCGTATTTTATCAATAATCGACCCGACAATTCCGGTAGAATCATTTTGTGCGTTTGCTGAAATGCAACTGCATAAAAATATGGAAATTAAAACTTTTTTCATCATATATCTTATATATTAAAATCCTTTAATAAATTATTCATCCCGACAATTTTTGAACAGGTAAAAAACGAGGTCATCGAAACGCCCAGAATACCATGCAGATTCAGATTTTGTCCCGACAAAAACAAATTCGGTATCTGCGTTTGAGGTACAATTATCGTGCCAAGTACATCGTTGTAATCTTTTTGAATACCGTATGCCGACCCGTTTTGCGTTCCCGTGTAGTCCCTGTATGTTAGGGGAGTACTTGTGTAAATCTTTTCGATAAAATTTTTCAGACCGGGAATCTCTGTCGAAGCAAGTTCGATGCACGATTCCGCTTTTTTCTGCTTAAACATTTCATAATCAGCGCCTCGATTTCCAATAACAGTATCTGACCATCGAGCGACTTCGTCCCAATACATCGGAGTGAGAATATCGATGTTATCTGTATAAATCCCTTCGTGAGGAACTTTATAATTGATTAATATGGAATCTGTTGCATTCGATTTGCCGGACATGTCGGGTTTATAGTCCCAGATACTGTCGGCGTTCCTGTAAACAAACACATTTTTATTCAGATATGGCGTCATCGATTCTTTAAGTTGCAGATGTACAGTGAATATACCGAATGTATTGGCTATCGACGAAATGCGTTTGCGGTACAGTTTCCGGATATGGCGGCTTTCGGGAATCAACGCCAACGTCTGCACCGGATGTATATTCGAAATGACGTATTTGCCTGATATTTGCTCGGTTTCGTTGTATTCGACAGCGCTGATTTTGCCGTCGGTTTCAATCAAGCGTGTAACTTTTGCTTTTGTGATAATGTCGCCATCCTTCGACCGGATGTAATCGGCAAGTTTGCCGGCGATCATTGAGCCGTCACCGTTTAATTTCCACGTACTCTGAATGAAAGAGTTGTTAATCTGTGCAAAAACGTATAACGGAAGTTTTTTTGAACACAATTCCATTGTCAGCGAACCTCCGGAAAGGATATTGCGTAAAAGCGGTTCATCTATTGTCTGTTGCAGAAACATGTACGCCGAATTTCCGAACAAAGCCGAATTTCCGAAATCGGTGGTGAAACTGTTGAAAATATCGTCGCCGACTTGTTTCAAAACACCGGTATATGCTTCAATTTGTTTACGTTGATGTGGAAAATCTTTCGCCAGAACGTCAACAAAACGTTTGTGTCCCGACGCAAGAAAAAACGAATTTCCGGCTATAACAACTTCTGCAAAAGCGTCTTCGTCCAATTTATGCCATGGCAAATCGAGCAAATCAAAATAACCAAACAGTTTATGCAGCGATTGCCCTTCGTCGAGCCCCCCGACATAATGGAACCCGGTGTCGAACACGGATTTACCCCGTCGAAACGTTTGCAGACAACCTCCGATTTGCGTATGTTGTTCAAGAATACAGACTTTGTAGCCTTTTTTCGACAGAATATATCCACATTCCAGCCCGCCCAACCCGCTTCCGATTATGATTACGTCATACTTCATTGTTGCTTTGAATCAGATTGTTGTTTGTTGCGTACCCATTTTTCGAGGAAAGGTGTTTTTCCTTTTTCCACCCGGCGGATAATCAGCAGCCAGAACAAAAACGGTTGTAACGAATAGGCTATCAACACCGTAGAAATCATGCCGATAAACGTGGCTACACCAATGGAGTAAATAGCAGGATGAACCGCAAAAAACAGAGATAATATTACGATAATCAATATGATTGCTGAAAAAAATATTGCGGTCTTGTGATATGCGAGCAATGATTGTTGTTTGTTGTGGTATTTGGCTAACAATCCGTCCATTATGAAAATGCTGTAATCGACTCCTATTCCGAATATGAAACTCGAAATAATGATGTTTATCAGATTAAATTCCAAACCGAAAATAGCCATTACACCTAAAACGATGTACCAACTGAGCGCCATCGGCATGAAAGCAAGAATTGCCAAAACGATGCTCCTCAACGAAATCAGCAACACCAGCAAAACAAACAACGACGAGACGGTAAGCGTGGTATTGAAGTCATTATGAATGGCTTTGACCATGTTATTGGCGTAATATATCGGGTCGATAACAGCCATATTTTTGCTGCCGGCGCTCACTTTGGCGCCTGTGTCCAGCAATTTCTCCTTGTTCATACGCACGGGAGTGAATACGAGGTAGTTGTTATCGGTAAATTCAATCAGATTACTCAAAATGGCGTCGGGAATGATTCCCGCATCGTATAATGACACCGGTTCATACTCGCAATCAAGCATTTCGAAAAACGGTTCGAAAGTATCGGGCGAAAATTTGTGGCGAACGCCCGCACCGATGATCTTTTCCCGTACTTCTTCCTTTTTTTCTTCTGTCCAGTATGCGTTCCAATGGTTTATGCGCAATTTTTGTTTGCCTGTCGGGATAAACAGGTTCGACGACGTCGAATATCCGGCAATCTCTTTTTGTTTTTTCAAATCCTCTAATCTTTTGCAAAGTTCATTGTTGAAAATCAATGCAGAATCTTGATTTTCCGAAATCGTGGCAAAATAAAAAGTCCATTGATTTTCCGCAGTTTTCGAAGCAAGTAAATCTTGAGAACGAACAAGTTGCCGATTATTGTATCCGATGTGCCGCAAATTGGAATCGAATTGCACATTGTCCGAAACAAAAAAACAAATTACGCTGACTGTCAGTATTAAAGCAATCAACCATTTCTTTTTTTCTATCGGGTACGAATTTATCTTTTCCAAAAGGGCAAATGCTTTGTCCGATTTTTTGTTGGTTTCCTGTTTAAAGAATTGAGGCATATACAGTAAGGCGAATATCGTTGTCCCCACCAACCCCAGAGACGCGAACAATCCGAAATCGTGTAACAGTTCCGATTCGGTGAGTAACAGGCTCATAAATGCTCCAATAGTGGTCAATACGCCCAAAATGACAGGCACTGTCTGGTCTTCCATAACTTTTTCGGGATTGCCAACATACTTGTAATGAGCAATAATATGCAAACAATAACTGAATGCGACACCCATAACGATTGCACCAATACCCAAAGCCATAATCGACATGTTACCTTTAATAAAATACATCACCGACATGGCAAACAGTACTCCGTACACAATTGGCGCCAACAAATAAAACAAAGTGGATTTATTCTTGAAACAGCCGAGTAAAAGCGTGAGAACCAGAATCAACGACACAGAGACGGTGAGCAGTAAATCTTTTTTTATCCGGTCGGCATTGCTGACGCTCTGCACTGGCTGTCCGTGATAAAGTATTTCGATATCAGGATTTTGTCTCGTGTATTCTTCGACTGCCTTCTTTAACGTTTCCACAAACTGTGTCGATAGCTTTGAATCCAGCGTCTTGAAATTTGGAGCCAGAAACGCCACTACCACAGTAGTATCCGATGTGAATATATGTCCGTTGTAAAGCGCATAATTCCCGCCCAACCCGAAATCGCCGACTTGCGAAATGAAAATTTTTCGCAACCCGATCGGGTCTTGAGTGATTAAATCTTTGTATGCTATTCCGGCAGTGGAGGTTATGGTGTTATAATTTTCAACCATTTGGCGTTCTATCTGTTCTTTTTCCAACAGCGAATCTAACTGCGGATACAACGATTCGTCGAGAAATACGGGCGCATTTTCGTACAAAAACGCAATGCCGTCCTGAATCGTTTCTTCTTCAACTTGATAGAATATGCTGCTTATCAAATGATACACAGTGTCTTTTTCTATCAGCAACTCTGCAAAATCGTCGCAAGCCTGTATCAATTCGTCGGTATCGACATCTTCCGACTTCGAATTGAACAAAATAAATACTTTGTCCTTTACTTTCAGATTAGCAAACACAAACTTTTCAACGCCTTTTTCCTTTATCGACGGAAGAAGTTGAGTGATATCTTCCGCAAAATTTATTTTCAACCCCGAATACGCAAAAAACGCCGTCGATAGTAACAAAATACTGTAAAAGACTATTTTGTGAGATTTGAAATATCTATATATAAAAATGGTAAATCTTGCCATAATGTGTATCCACTTCAGTTTTTTGCGTTATTATTCTATTCATAATCAATCGTATGTCTAATGTTTTCATCTTTCAAATGATTTGCAAATGTAGTGACATTTATGCACATGTGCAAAAAAATGCGAATGGAACTACTTTCGCTTTCGTCGGATATTGCAAACGTAGTAACGATACAATATTTTGCGCCTCCACAAAACTCTGTCATTTGGGATGTTGCAAAGAATTAAGGTTTTAATAAAAAAATATATCAATAAGACGTTTCCGGAAAATCATTCGGTAGAAAGTCGGCGAAAATTACTCACGTATTCAGCAGAGAAAGAAAAATAAAATATACACCAATCATTTATAATGAATGAATTATACACCATATTGTACGACAAAATTCTGGAAAACTGCACCTTGTTATCGCGAACTGCAAGTTTTATTCAAAAAACGGATAACAAGTAAACGTTTCGTTGTGGATCTCGTAATACGGGACATATTCAATGGAATTATCAATCTCCGTAATACTGAAATGTAGCGGCTTTCCTTCCACCGGTTTCAGTTTTGCCGTCAATTCGTCTGCTGTAAACGGAAGATTCAGGACGCCGTTTTTGACCTCATCGCCGACAAGTCCCATCAGTATAGGTCCGTATTCCAGAGCGTAAGTCTCTTTTCCTTTGAAATCGTCGGTGACGCCTGCGTATTTTGTCAGTCGAAAACCCATTGGCAAGGTGAAACTGACAACGTCGTTGTTGTTCCATGTGCGGTTGAGAGCGATGTAAGAGCCGGCGTTCCCCGTGGCGACTTTTTTACCGTTCACCATTATGTCCATTTTCGATACTGCCCACGACGGAATACGAATACGAATCTTGCTTTTAATCGGCGCAGCGAGTTCAAAATGCAGTTTTACACCGGAACTTAATGGAAATTCGCTGTGCTGATGTACCGACAGTTTTTTGCCGTTCTGTTCCCATTCGATTGACGATTCGTTGAACAAATCAACATAAAGACCGTCGGCAGCAATTTTATAGACAAATTCGGGTAACATACCGTAAAGCCGTGCCCCCTGACCTTCGCAACATGAGCCTCCACATCCGCCTTTTTCCTTTTTACCGACAAGACGGGCATGATAGCGAATGTTCCCGTTGTCCCGGTCTTGATTGGCAATACCAACGTTGTAGATACTCTTTTCGATTTCGGCGACATATTTTTCTCCGTTGTCAGGATAAAGAACACGCAACTGTTCGTTAAACACTGCCCAGAAAACATTTCCGCACAATTCGCCGGTGCTCATTCTGAGATGATAGGATTTCGGCGGAAATTGACGCGGAGGGAAAGTATATGATTCGATAACGCTGATACTTCCTCCGGTATGTGTAAAATGTTCGTGGAAAATATCCCATGCACCGTGCATTGCGTTCAGATAGTGTTGGTCGCCGGTTGCCATATACATGTCCATGTATGCGTTCAGTACGATAATCAGATAACTGTGAACACGTTCATATTGATATTGCCAGATAGCCGACGGGTCGCGGTCGATGAGTTGGTCGAGCCAGAAGTTTAATTGAAAATAGCGTTGCAAGACCTGAATATCAGCCGGGACACCAATATTTGTGTCGAGATAAGTTCTCGAATTTGCCACCATTCCCTGATTGCCGATAGGAACTCGAAACATCATTTCCGGCAAATATGGACAGGAATTAAACCAGTCGCCGCTACGACGCAACAGTTGCCATGCTTTCGGATTGCCGGCAACTCCCGCTTCGACAAGTCCCTGCGAGATCCACCCGCGTGCGTAGCCATTGTTTTGTCCTTGCAGAACAGTGCGTTCAGCGTATCCGTGGATATATCCTTCTGGCGTAGCACAATCGTCGATGACGTTCACGAGTTCGTTCATCCTTTTTCGCAGTTCTTCGTCGCTTTGCCAACGGAGAATATTTCCAGCGCCCATAAGGAAACGACCTGCAATAGAGCCGCCAAGACCGCGTGTAAACCAACTGCTTGGTCCCTCGAATTCGCCGGCGTCTTTACCTGCACGTTCAAGGAAATTGTGCGCCATATCGTGTACGCTGAATGAGTTAAGCAGGTAATAGATATTTTTGTCGAAAGTCTGTTTAAACAGTCCTCCGACAGTCACTCCGACACGAGGCGTCTTCAACGGCGCTTCGACGGGCTTCCATGTTTCCGGCGCAGTCACTTGTTCGGGATGGTCGAACCACACGTTTTCGCCGGCAGGACGTTGCGGACGCAGCAGAAAATGTTTCCCGAGATTGCCATTATTGAAATCGGCGAGCGTTTTGCATTCGGCAACGTCTTTCCCTCCCGAAATCACTTCGAAACGCCAGAGTTCAAAGACATCCGGCTTGAAAACCGTAAGCCGTACATAACGCGCCTGCGTCGGTTGGGGAAGTTTGTAAGTCTTAATTTCCAGCGGATAACCTTCGAAATCGTTTGCCGTCTGGTCGATTACCGTGCAGGGATTCGAAAACGTTTCGTTTCCTGCCGCCTCGATACGGAAACGGATGGGAAAATTGTGCGAATATGCTCCGGGCCAGGCTTTATCCTGAAAATAAGGATACAGTTTCACCGCTTCGACAGGATAAACAGCGCCAAGATCAATCTGTACCCAATTCGGGAGAAGACTGTCCTTCGAAGGTGTCGAAACGTACGGAATCGGCGAACCGACACACATCGCTACACGTTCGATTCCCATTGGTCCTCCGTCGAGGTCCGCAACCTGAGCGGAGATTTTTGTCTGTTGCAACATAAACGAGAACAGTATTGCTGCTAAAATTATTCTTACTAAATCATTTTTCATCGTATTGATATTAAATAATTACAGCGCAAAATTATATATTTTTTTCGTGATTTAATTTTAATATTGTACTTATGTATAAGTTTTTGGCTCTATCGAGAGTCTAAAAATGTGTTTTACACGAATAGCACATTCGCTAAAAAGCTCAAGAAGTAGTAGTGGAACGACACCTAATTAATTGGTTAATAAAATGTCGGTCTCTGCATGACTTTATATTTTATTTATTTTTTCATCTCTAATAGTGGCAATACTCTCGACGTAATGTCGGCTTTCGAACCGATCGAACGCTGGCGTTATGGCTGTAGAAGTATCCGGGCAAGCGTGGAATTTTTTCGGAATGGAAAATTAATAAAGGATAACAGTACCTGTCTGTGGGGCTTTCTATCTGCATAAGCCATAATGCAACAATTGAATTTGCGCCATGTTCAGAAAACCTGTCAGATCCCACGATAGTACAATTGATATAACAGTTTTTGGACAGACACTAATTACCTGTAAAAGAATGATCATCGGTTACAATGTTATTAATAATGTAAAAAAAAAAATTGCATATAAAAAAAAAGCATTACTTTTGCGGCGTGGAAAATTTGGCTGCTTGCAACCACAGTAAAAAATGCTAA
>JAITKY010000237.1 GCA_031278135.1 Prevotellaceae bacterium
CATATATTTCTAATTACAAAATAATATAAAATTTTATACCCATAATATTAGTTGCTACTATTTTGGCTGTTTTGGACTTAAAGTACTGTGTTTATGAAATATCCCGTACCAAAATCCGGTATACATGAAACTGTCACAAAATGCCACGAAGAAAGTTTTGATCAATTCAACAAATAAAGATGAAAATAGATAACGCTAAATACTCCTACAAAAAAAATATGGAGCGTCATAAAGACGCTCCACAATCAAAATAAATAAAATGTTAAATTCCAAATTTCTGTCTTTTAATCCAATATTTTGATTTTTATGTTGCGATACCACACATTGTCGCCGTGGTCTTGGAATCCGATATAGCCTTCACGTTTCGAACCGCCGAGATTGTTCAGCAATTCGAATGCGAGTGGCCATCCTTTCTGGCTGAATTTGCTTTTTTGCAACAATTCAGTCCATTGCGGAGTCCACAGATGATACTCGACAACCGTTTGTCCGTTTTGTTTATGGAAAACAGAGCCTTTGTAAACAGTGATGCTTGTTTTGTTCCATTCGTCGAAAGGTTTGGCATTCTGCGGCACTGCAGGAATCATATCGTACAGCGAACCGGCTTGACGATTACCTTCTATACCTTGTTTTGCATCGGGATGATTTGCATTATCCAGCACCTGATATTCGGGCGACGAAATATAAATCGGCTGTCCTTTGATTTCCTGTGCGAGAAAGAAAATACCTGAGTTACCGCCTTTCGAAATCTTCCATTCCAGTTCGAGTTCAAAATTTTTGAACTTATGTGCAAAAATGATGTCGCCACCATCTCTTTCCTGTGCTTCGCCAGCGCCGGAGCCATTGAATTTTATAGCGCCGCCGTCGATAGTCCACTGTTTTGGAACAGCGTCTTTGTCGTATCCACGCCAACCGTTAAACGTTTTTCCGTCAAAGATGGTGATAAAACCATCTGAACTTTTAGGAAATTTCGAAAGATCGACCTGTGGTTTTTCGACTATGGTGTATTCGGGAACTCCATTAGCCGCAGGAACAACAGTCGTCGTTGCTGCTGCTGTTGTTGCTGTCGTCGTTGTTGTTGTTTTTGTTCCACCGCAGGAGAACAATACGCCTGCTGATAAAATCGACACTACATAAACTAACTTTTTCATCTATATAAAATTTATTACGATTAATATTATGCTGGCATATCGGGAAGACTGTAACCATTTTGATAAGTATGCTTTATCAATTCCTGAGCGAAAGTTTTCGCATGAATCTTTGTCGATGGTTTATTGAATGTCGGGTGACCGTTTACGATTTTGAAGTCATCGGACAGAACCAGACTAAATTCATCGGTATCGGAAATATTGGTGAACTCCATTTTTGCACCGTCCCACAACAATTCCTTATTCAATGCCTGAAGTCTAACGCCAAGCACACCCATCACAACCATTTCGTTGAAAGGACCTGCTTCGCTGAAATCGGACGCCGGTTTTACACGGCTTTCCGGACTTTCCTTACATGCACGTACCCAGTCCATTTCGTGACTTAAGGTTATTTCGCGCTGTGTTTTGGGAACTTCGGGTTTTCTACCGGAAAGCAACCATGGACGAACGCCATAACATCCGCAAATCAGAGTGTCTTTGGTTCCGTGGAAAATAGCGGCTCCACCGGAATCATTCATATCTCTTCCTGCTGGCCAGCCTGCTGGCATATTTGGTTTGATACCACCATCGTACCAATAAACTTCCACTTCGGGAAATTCTTTTATCTTTTTCACGCCAGTAACCGGACGTTTCGGGAAAGTGTAGCGAACAGTCTGTGCTGTAGGAGCGCAATCGGTAAGCAACAATGTTGAACTTCCCTGCACTTTTGTAGGATAACCCAATTGTAAGGCCTTAAATATCGGATGCATGATGTGACATGCCATATCGCCGAGAGCGCCTGTTCCGTAATCCCACCATCCGCGCCAGTTCCATGGATGATAGATTTCGTTAAACGGACGTTTTTTGGCTGGTCCAATAAACAGTTCCCAGTTCAATGTTTCGGGAACCCACGAGCCTTGTTTTGGTGTGTTCAAACCTTGTGGCCAGATAGGACGGTCGGTAAAAGTATCGACTCTCTTTATTTCGCCGATTTCACCATTCCAAATCCAGTCACATACCTGACGTACACCGCCTGCCGAACTGCCCTGATTTCCCATCTGTGTAGCAACTTTGTGCTTCTCAGCCAGTTTGGTCAGCAAACGGGATTCATACACGGTGTGCGTCAAAGGTTTTTGCACATACACGTGTTTTCCGAGCGTCATTCCTGTCGCTGCAATGATAGCGTGGGTATGGTCGGCTGTCGCAACAATAACAGCGTCAATTGATTTACCCATCTCGTAATACATCTTACGCCAATCCCAGTATTTTTTTGCATTGGGATATGCGTCAAAAACACTCTTACTGTAACCCCAATCGACATCGCACAAAGCAACAATGTTTTCAGTACCTTTGACGGCATCCAAATTAGCGTTACCCATGCCGCCAATACCAACGGCGGCAATGTTCAATTTGTCACTCGGAGCAACATATCCGAATTTTTTTCCCATCACTATGCTCGGTACTATCGTTACTCCGGCTGTCATGACGGCTCCTTTTTGGAGAAATGATCTCCTGTTCATTTTTTTGTCCATATTATACTATCTTTACATTTTAAGTTTATAATAATTTCAAGAATCTATCTTTTTTCACTGCTGCTAAAAACCTTTGCAACTTCGGCGCAAGTTAGGTAAAATAATAATACAACCGTCAATTTTGTGAAAAAAATTTTTTTTTGATTCGTTAAAATACGTGTTATCAATATCTTAAAAATACATTTTTTTTTGCCGGATAGCAGTATTATTTGTTTAAACAGTGTAAAAAAATAACGTTTTTTACATTTTTTTAGCAAATTTTCGAAAAAAATCACCATGATTTCTTTTTGTCACAAACTTCCACTTCGAAACGTGTAGCGGGCAAATCGACAACAGGCATCATGTCGCCGAAAAACAAAGTTTCGATACGATAATTTTCGATGCCGTTTTTAATCAGATATTTGCTTACGGACTGAACTCTCGATTCCGACAAATATTATTTTTGCATCCGGTTGTTAACGATATTGACGTATGCCGAAATATACAGGAATAATCGTTTTTCTTTTTTTAAAAACTTCACTAAATCATTCATTTGCGTCTGTGATTTTTTGCTCAACGATTGCTGTGTGCCTTCAAATTCGAGTTCGCTGAAAATTTTTACAAGCAAGTTAAAATCTTCGTTTTTCAACTGCACAGTCGGATTCCCGTAAGAGATTGATTTTGTATAATCAATAGGAGGGCATCCTTGCAGAGACACTATGCCGAAAGTAGCGGGACAATTATCGAATCTGTTTGGAACGCCATCGCCATCAATATCAACGTCGTAGAGAATATTAGCTTTCGATACCGGGATGTATTCCAGACTGTTCAGAGTATATGAAACGTATAAATTGTTGATATGGAATTTACAATCTTCACTGTGCGAATTACTTTTTTTGCTTTGCATAAATGAAAATAATTTAAACCCGGCATAACTCGGTTGGACTGAACACAACAAAACAACGATAAGATTAATTACAATTTTTAATTTTTTACTTCTTTTCATATCTTTATATAAATGTTGTTTCAATAAATTTTTTCTCCTCTTTTCATTTTTATAAGATTAAATCCGATATTTGTCTTTTGAGCAACATTGTCGTGGGGAATTAAACTGTATGCTTTTTCCATATTTGTAATGGCTTCGTCTCTTTTCCCAAGTTTATACAAAATATATGCCTGAGTTTCATATATATCATACTTGTCGTCAACGGCAAATTGTTCCGCTTTGACGCTCCACGACAGTGCATCGGTAAGTGCCGACTTGGCGCTCGTAGTTTCTACAACATATTGAGCTGCATTTCGTAATTTAGATGCACACACTGTCCGTAAGGCGCTATTTTTGAATGAGGGAGAAAACAGCAGTTTGTTCTTTTCGAGAAGTTCCTTCTCCTGCTCTTCCTTATATTGCAGGACGGCGCTTACATATTCTTTAGCATGATTAATCAATTTGACAGGCTGATATGTGGTGTGAAAATATCGCGTCATATATTCGTTACGCAAAATTTCCCTGTCGCCCGCATTAAAAGTATTTGCTTTGATATCAATGATGTAGGTCAATGCCGGTTCGTTGCGGTTTGCACAGATTTTCTGAAAATTGTATTCCACCGATTTTTCGGTCAAACGATGAAAACGTTCATCGCTGAGGCGCAATATTTCTCTGATTTCCTCGTGGTTTTGTTTCAAAAAGTTGCAAAACGCTCCGGGAATATTGAAAATGTTTTCGTCGATAAACAGCAACAGAGTTTCCCTGTTCAGCAAATCGCCCGGAGTAGCCAATGATGTGTATTTATCAATTATTTCGCTGTTATCCAACCCCGAATATGTCCGTTTACCGATATATTCGTACAGCGAAGTTTTGTTCATTTTATTATTCCGGTATTCCAAATCGAATTGCGCCATGGGTTTGGGTTCGTGTTTCATTTTAAGGGCTTTTTCAATATATGCCTTAACTTCGGCATGACTATCGACTTTTTTTACCGGCAAAAGCAAATGCCCGTTCGAATTTAACAGTATTATACACGGATACGATTCGACTCTGTACTCATTGATAATCGCAAGATCCGAAGGATTTGAAGCGTACAGTGATGCTTCGATAAAACGGTCGTCGAAAGTTATCGAATCAAAAGGAAAATTCGATGTTTCCGAACTTAAAACATTCAATAACAGGAGTTTGTTCCTGCTTTTAGCCGAGTATAACAGTTCATGCAAATCGGCAAATTTAGCGTTGGTAACCGATGTCAAAAAAATGAATCCTATTAATACTGCTGTTTTCTTCATGCTCATTACCTTAACCTGTGCAACGACTTAATCAACAATTCATCTTTGATTATATTCCTGATAGCCAATATACTTAAGATTAGCGAAATCACAGGAAAGATCGATTGAACTGTGAATATTAACCCTTTACTCTGAACAATGTAATACACAATAAATCCCTGCAATGCCACCAGCAAAATGGAATTGAAAATGTTAAACCGCATCTGTAATATCCTTTTTTTGTACAGAAACATCGATATTGCCGGAATTAAGGCGGTAAACGATGTCAATGCCGCAATAAGAGGTAAATCCATGGTTTTAATGGTTTTAATGGTTTTATACATCAATTCATTGCTGACAGGGTCGGTGTATTTCGCAATACCGGTGGATAACAGCACCGACTGCAAGATGATAACTATAAATAAATAAAGCGTTTGTATCCTTTGTATCATAACTTGTTTTAATATCTGTAATGGTCGGCTTTGTACGGACCGTATTTATTTACGCCGATATAATCAGCCTGTGCATCAGTCAATTCTGTCAGATGTACGCCAAGTTGTTCGAGATGTAATCGAGCGACTTCTTCGTCTAATTTTTTCGGCAAACGGTAAACGTCGATAGCGTGTTCTTTTTTCCACAATTCGATTTGAGCAAGTGTCTGATTGCTGAACGAGTTACTCATAACGAAAGAAGGGTGTCCGGTTGCGCATCCCAGATTAACTAATCTGCCTTCAGCCAAAAGAAAGATCGAATGTCCGTCGTCGAACACAAATTTATCCACTTGAGGCTTGATATTGATTCGTGTAGCGGCTTTTTCGAGCCTTTCGACCTGAATTTCGTCGTCGAAATGACCGATATTGCACACAATAGACTGGTCTTTCATGCGTTGAATATGTTCAAGTGTAATGACGTCTCTGTTTCCTGTAGTTGTAACATAAATGTTTCCTTCGTGCAGGACATCTTCAACAGTCTTAACTTCAAATCCTTCCATTGCAGCCTGAAGGGCGCATATCGGGTCAATTTCGGTAACAATGACACGGGCGCCATACGAAGCCATTGACCGTGCGCATCCTTTCCCGACGTCGCCATATCCGCAAACAACCACAACTTTTCCGGCAATCATCACATCCGTAGCGCGTTTGATGCCGTCAGCCAGCGATTCCCGACAGCCGTAGAGATTGTCGAACTTACTTTTTGTAACCGAATCGTTCACATTGATAGCCGGAACCAGCAATTCGCCCTGTTCTTTCATCTGATACAGACGGTGTACTCCTGTTGTTGTCTCTTCCGAAACGCCTTTCCATTCTGCAACAGTACGATGCCATTTTTGATTATCGCTCGCCAAAATATCTTTCAGCAAGTTGAGAATCACTCCTTCTTCTTTGTTAGACGGCGTTTTATCCAGAATCGAAGCGTCATTTTCGGCTCTATATCCCTTGTGGATAAGCAGAGTAGCGTCGCCGCCATCGTCAACAATCAGGTTTGGACCTTTTCCTCCGGCGAACGACAATGCCATAGCCGTACACCACCAATATTCTTCAAGAGTCTCGCCTTTCCACGCAAACACCGGTATTCCTGCTTCGGCAATTGCAGCGGCTGCGTGATCTTGAGTTGAAAAAATATTGCAACTTGCCCACCGGACTTCGGCGCCAAGTTCGACCAATGTTTCTATCAGCACAGCCGTTTGTATCGTCATGTGCAATGAGCCGGTAATGCGCGCGCCTGTCAAAGGTTTTTCGACAGCATATTTTTTGCGTATGCTCATCAGTCCAGGCATCTCTTTTTCAGCAATTTCTATCTCCTTACGCCCCCAGCTGGCAAGCGTAATATCTTTTACTTTGTAATTTAACGTTTCGTCAATAATCATCAGATATATTTTTTACTATTTCGGCGCAAAGTTAGATGTTTTTTTTTAAGTACAAAAATAATTTTCATTTTTTTCAAAAAAATTGATACTTTGGCACGAAATTTGTACATTTTTTAAGTTTTATTTATTAAAAAATATCAAAATTTAGTTTTATGAGAAAAGTTTTGTTTTTGGTAATGGCAATCATGTTATTTGGTTGTATTACAGCGCAAGTCAAGTATTCCAAAATCGGCAACTTCGGCGCTAACGGTCATCCGGAATGGGC
>JAITKY010000294.1 GCA_031278135.1 Prevotellaceae bacterium
GAAAGATTTTCTGTCAGTATGTTGTTTTCAACAAATCCGTAGGTGCCGTCTTCCTTCTGATACGTATTTAACGAACGGTTCAAAGTGGGCAGCGTACCGTCAAGAACGACATTCGGCAATAGGTTGGCTTTGTAATTCCGGTATTGCCAGAAAGCGTTAAGGAAAGTATTTCGCGCAATGGACGCATCAAGCGACTGTCTTTTCGCAAGGATAAATGCCTCTTCAAGCGTCAGCATACGCTCCTGCGCCCGAACGCTTAACAAACTCAAGAAGCAGAACAAAGTCAATAATATTTTTATCCTGTGTTTTATAAAATTAATTGTTTTAAAATTGTTGAACTGCGATACCATGTTTGAAATTTTACTGTATATGAATGATCAATAATTTGTTTTCGACGAATGGATAACTTTTCAAATTCACCGGAACGAACTGTTTCGTCAATTACATGTTTCGAAAGGGAATTGTTCCGTAAAAATACAAACTGTTTCAAATAAATGTCACTTTGTTCGAAATTCTGTTGCGACGCTTCGATTTGACTCAGATAATAATGAGGATAAATCAAATTCGGTAAAAGCAGAATGGCTTTTTCAAGACAGGGTTTGGCTTCTTTATTAAGACCTGACGACAGAAATATTTTTCCGTTTTTGGCAAGAAGAACCGGATCATTAGAATCTTTGTCTGTGAAAATATTTTGTAACAATTTGTTTTTTAATAATTCTTTCAGAGCAGGATCGTTTAGGAAAATATTCTCAAGATAAGCGCTATCCCATAAATCGGGAGCAATTTTTACTGCCTGTAATAAATACGGAAATGCTTTTTCCTGTTGCCCGTTTTTGTACAATAGGTCGAAAACGCTTAACTGATAAAGGCTTTTATTGGGAAACCTTTGCGTCAATTCCGTCAGGACAGACAGCGCTGCTTCATACTGTCCTTTTTCGCGCAAGACGGATGCCTGATAATACGTAAGCGTCATGTCGTGAGGATTTTTCAACGCTGCTTTTTGCAGGTAATTTTCGGCGCGATCCAAATATTCAGTATTGTGCGTTTTCCGGTATAATTCATCATATACAAGAAACCGGTTAATCAGATAAGGCGTTCGTTCCGATGTTTTTAAGATATATGTTTCCGCATCGTCCGGTCGTCCGGCTTTCATTTCCGATAACGCCTTACGGTTATTTTGTTCGTCGTGCATATAATATAGAGAATAACCAAAAATTAAAAGACTTGAAATTAATGCAATGACAGGAAAACAGAGACCTAATTTTAGACCTGACAGGTTTTTAAAATCTGTTAGGTCTGTAAATTGAAAAACAGCCAATGCGGTAAAAAGCAGCAGTTGCAACCCGAGACTTCCCAGTAATACCGAAAAAGTGGCTTCCCTGATTAAAATCGCTGTCAACAGGATAAATAAAATCATGGATGCCTGCGAGTTTTTCCGTTTTCGAAATATCTCGACAAAAACAGAAACGAACAGTAACCCCCATAAAACCAAACCCGCTATACCCTGTTCTACTACTAACTGTATGTATCCGTTAGGAGCGAAACTTGTGAAGCCGATATCATCGTCTTCGTATCTGTATTCGTTGATTACCTGCTGATAAGTACCTGCACCCGTCCCCGTCAGAGGCGATGCTTTAAACAGTTCGTACGACGACGATATGGCATCCATTCGTCCGGCAATACTGCGTTGCTGTGACAACGAACGATTGAATTGTAAGGTTTTGACAACATCCTGTCGATGCACGAATCCGGCGATGAACAGTAAAAAAGTCAAAACAGCAACTGTCAGGATTTTCCGGCGCCGGTCGATAGCGAAAAAAACAAGATAGACGCCGTAAGAAAGCAATAAAGAGGCTAAAGCCAGATATACCCCTCTTGAAAAGGAAATCACTATATTCCACAGTAGTAAACCTAATAAAAGAATTAAAAAGACGGATTTCACTTTTCCCTGTTTGCCCAAATGCAAAGCGAACAGCACAATGCCGGTAAAACCAATCAACAAAGTTCCCCATACATTGGAAAGATATCCAAAAGGCTTGTACAAATGCCGGAAATCATAAAGGCTGTTGAATCCCACATAAACACAGGCGGAACGGAACAGAAAAAAAGTAACCGTTGCCACTGCGCATAACAGGGCTATAAACACACACAGCATATATACAAACTTTTCAATTTTCGCCGAACTGTCCAATACTGTACGAAGCAGAAAATAAAAAATGATGCAGAACGTAAGCGTTCTGATGGCGAAAAATCCGGATACCGGTTCGATTGAGGAGAAGAGGTTTACAAGTTGATATCCCCATAAAACAAGAATAACAGTGTCGGTCAGAGAAAATCGAAGCGCTCCTTTTCTACAGTTCCACAGCAAGAACAGAGCTGACAGGACGCCAAATATAAACAGCGGGTCGTTTATCCGAAACAATTTTGTAAACGCAATTCCTCCGATAAACACCAGACCAAACCAGCCGGCAGGTAATTTTTTTGTGTCGTCATTCTGCATATTTTTTCTCTATATTTGCCTTTTTGTTTTTAAGGAATTTGCTTATTGTCGGTTTGAACATTCGTACCAGCAGATACACTATCAGTGCCATGAAAAGCAACTGTCCAAAAATGGACTGTATCAATTTAAACCCGACCGGCTGTCCGCTTGAGAGCCGGTAAATCAACTGTTCTACCAACGGCGGGAATGAAGTATAGAAACGATAGATAAAAACCGGAATCAAAAAGAAAAAGTAAAACACAAAAAAGAGATTGACGATAACGGAATAAATGATTAAAGCCGTACGTTCTGCGCTTTTTATCTGTGATAAATACGGTGCTGTTCCCTTTGCGCATCCGAACAGTCTTTTAATGAAATATCGGAACAGTTCTTTCGATTTTTCCCTCAGATTCGCCACGCCCAGCAAGTCGGAAACAATCCAGTAACCGTCAAATTTGAAAAAGGGATTGAGCGTAACGAATAACCCGATATTGACGGACAACAAAAACCACTTAATGATATGATTTCCCGTATAAAAATATATCAGGAGAAACGGAATCAACAGTATTAACTGGAAATATACCCCAGCCATGTTTATCACTAACCGTTCCCGTCGTTTCAGTTTCCACGTTTCGGACACATCGGTATAGAAAACTGGAAAAGTCAGATAAAGACCGAAGCCTACGCCGCCGTGATTTACCTTAAAATATCTGCAGGCAGAAGCATGACCGACTTCGTGTACAAAGGACGACAGCAGTAACAGTGCTAAGGCTCCAAGTATGATGTACAGATTCACTTCGCCAAATGAAACCGATTTGGTAAATTTGACGAAAAAACATGTTTCCAACGCTATGATACAGAGCAACAAAACGGCGATCACGCGAGGATGAAAAACGATCTTTAAGACATTCGAAAATCGCTTGATCGTTGATTGTGACAACAATTCTATTTTAAATAAAAATGGATGTTTCTGCGGCGTTTGCGACGCTTGGAGAATGGGGGCAATATAGCGTTCCACAATTTTTTTCAGCTCCGCTTCGCCATACTGCCTGCCATTTGCTCCCGTGTATTTCTGCGATACTTCCGCCAGCGTCTCCGATTCCTGCATAACCGACATTAATCGAGCCACCGCTTCATTGATTTCAAAGTGGCGTCCTTCATACTCGGCAATGTACTGCTGCGACTTGTCCGATGTAGCAAACTGTTGAATGCTTATCTGTGATATATTCGAATCTGTCATTTTTTTGCTAATATCAGTCCGGTTTATTAGACCTAACAAGTTTTAAAAACCTGTCGGTATTCTTTAAGGTCGAAAATTTCGACCTTAAAGAATGCATTTTATCATCCGTCAATGCAATGATATACCCTTTCCGTAAAACTTCGGAATATGTTACAGCAAAAGCATATTTTTCCATATCACGCCTGTATTTTCCCGTCCAACAGACGAATAATCCTGTGCGTTTGCTTGGCTATTCGCTCGTCGTGCGTTACCATTACTATTGTCGTTCCTTCTT
>JAITKY010000002.1 GCA_031278135.1 Prevotellaceae bacterium
CATAATATCTTTTTCTTTTCTCGCGATATTTCGATGCCTTAAAACAGTCGATTATGTTGATTTATTGTACGTTCCGATGTCAAAAAAAAAATCTTGTGTTCTTCGTGTTTTAAAAAGAAGTTTATTAACGGTATAGAAATTTACCTGCTTGGCGAACTGCTAGATTGCCCGCCGTTTTGGAGGGACTTTTTGCTTTTTACTCAATTTCCTGATATGGCAACTCAATTTGAGACGTTCCATTCTGCACATTTCCACACGTTTCCGACGGTTTTGAATATTGAAACGCTTCCGGTAGCGACTTTCAGATTGTGGCGTTTGGCAAAATCTTTGGCATCCGGTTTGTCCAGAATGTGAGGAGCGAAGCGTATTATGCCGTTCGACGTGCATATTAGCGCCGTTTCGTTGTTGTTGATGCTGTTTGCGAAATTTTTCCACGACGAGATTATGCCCTCGACATCGACATTCCATCCCGGCGGAACGATTGCTTTGCTGTTCCACATGTCGATTATGGCTTTGCCATATCCGATTATCTCATTTTCAGCAATATCGCTGGACAAATTATTGCTTTTTGCATACTCGCGACCGAGACGGCGTCGTACCTGTTCTTCGGTTTTATTTTCGTCTTCGCCGTAGTCGATTTCCGTAAAACTGCTGTCGGGAATAACGACTGTATTTAATTTCATTTCGTTGATAATCAAATTTGCAGTCTGCATCGTTCTCTGCAATGGAGCGGCGACAATCCTGTCGGGAACGACGCCTTTGTTCAACAGATATTTTGCGGCGTTTCTGCTTCGAAGTTCTTCAACCAAAGGGATATCGGTTTTTGCACCTGCTCTTGTGGGAATTTGTCCGGGAGCGAATGTGTTGCCGTGTCTGACGATAATTAGCGTTTTTTCCATATCTTTTTTCAAAATAAACTTCCAGATTGCAATCCTTTTACAATTCCGAGATGGGAATATGCCAGCGAAGTTGCTTCCCTGCCACGTGGAGTACGCTGTAAAAATCCTTCCTTAATTAAAAACGGCTCGTAAACTTCCTCAATTGTTCCAGCGTCTTCGCCTACTGCTGTCGATATTGTGTTTAGCCCGACGGGACCGCCTTTGAACTTGTGTATTATTGTTGTTAGAATCTTGTTGTCCATGCTGTCGAGTCCGCGTTTGTCGATATTTAATGCGTCTAAGGCATATTGCGTTATCTCCAAATTTATCACGCCTTGACCTTTGACCTGTGCAAAATCGCGAACACGCCGTAAAAGTGAGTTGCTGATACGCGGAGTTCCTCTGCTTCTCAATGCTATTTCGTTGGCTGCATCGTCGGCGATTTCGATGTTTAGTATTCCCGCCGCCCGTTTGATGATGTGGAAAAGCGTGACAGAATCGTAGTACTCCAGATGACACTGAATACCAAAACGTGCTCGTAACGGACTTGTCAGCAAACCGCTACGTGTAGTCGCTCCGACCAGAGTGAACGGGTTGAGGCTGATCTGTATCGAACGTGCGCTTGGTCCTTTATCCAGCAAAATGTCGATTGTGAAATCTTCCATTGCCGAATACAGATATTCCTCGACAACAGGACTTAAACGGTGTATTTCGTCGATAAACAAAACTTGTCCGGCTTCGAGGTTTGTCAGCAGACCGGCCAAATCGCCAGGTTTGTCGAGCACCGGTCCCGATGTTGTTTTCATCGAAACGCCAAGTTCGTTGCTGATGATTCCCGCTAATGTGGTCTTTCCCAGTCCGGGAGGACCATGAAGCAGGACATGGTCGAGACTTTCCTTACGCATCAGAGCCGCTTTGACAAACACTTTCAGATTTTCGATAATCTTGTCCTGTCCGCTAAATTCGCCGAAATCCTGAGGTCGAATTTTGTTTTCGAAATCGGGATTCGCCTGTTCTTTTTCCTTTTGTGGGTCAAATTTCTCCATAAAATGCTATTTTGTCTTCTATATCCGAAAAACAGTCTTCTTTTTTAAATAAAACAGTTTTGAATCCCAATGTTTTTCCTGAAGTAATATTGGCTTCGCTGTCGTCGATAAAAAGCGTTTCCGCAGGATTGATTCCCGATACTTCAATCATTATCTGGAAAATATCAAAGTCAGGTTTCATACAGCCTAATTTATACGACAAGTATAATTCGTCGAAATAATAATCCAGTGGTTTTCCTGCCGGCGAAAATTTTTCCGACATTGCCCATCTCATAATTATATCGTTTGTATTGCTCAATAACAACACTTTATATTTTGCACGAAGTTTCAGTATATAATCGAGTTTCGCCTGCTCGACCGGCATAATAATAAAGTCAAGCCACCCTTGGTCAATATCCTTGCTGTCGATATTTTTTCCCGTCAATCGGCATATTTCCGCATAAAAATCTTCTCGCGATATACTTCCGTCTTCGATTTTGCAAAATATCCCCTTTTGCCTGTACGGGTCGAGCAATTCTTCGATATTGTCGATTCCTATTTCTTTAAACTTGTTGAGAGCGGCAGTCTGGTTTATATCGACTATTACCCCGCCGAAATCGAATACAATGTTTTTTATTTTACCCATTGACTTTTATCGTTAAATTATTCATTATATTTTTAATTTTTTCCATAGATATTTGTCCGCTTGCGAGCGGTTTATCGTCCGAAATTGCAGCGTAGGTATATGGCGCTCCTAAAAAAACACAGGCGACTCTGCTAATCAAACCCGCTTCGCCCATCGCAAACGCTACTAAACTTGCGTCGGGATATTTGTCGTATAATGACAGTATTCTCGCAACGTCGGATTTGTTACGGGCTGTGGTAACGAGTTTGACAATGTCGGCATTTTGCTTTTTACAAGTATCTACGATGTCGCACATTTCCGACAGCGAGGGCGTTTCGTCAAAATTGTGGTACGAGACTATCAGTTTGCAATTGTTTAACCGGGCTTGTTCGGCTATGGTTTTCCTGAAATCGTCGTCTGCTTCCGTTTCGATGTCCACAAAAGCCGCTCCTGCACGGATTGCGTCGAACAGTCGTTCCCGACGTTCGTCGTTGCTGTAAAAACCTTCACGACAAGTCGCAATAAGCCGTTTGCCCGACGAAAATACTAACCCTATTTCGGACGTCGTGATGCGCGCCACATCCAGCCTTATTTCGGCAAAATCAACTTGCTCCAATACCGCCATTATATCGCTATATGACTGTTCCCCAATAGATACACAAATCAATTCAAACTGCATAATAATCAAAAATACGCTGAATGGGATTCTTATCCAATCCGAAAAAATAAAACGACCAGCAAATAAAACACAACTTTAATTTGTCCATAATAACCAAATTGTTTAAATATATAATGGCGCAAAGATACAATTATTTTTATATCCGACAATTTTCCGCAATCTAAAACAATCTAAAATATTTGGGATGTCCAATGGTATAAATATCGTTTTGTAATGTACGTTTACTCAATTTCCTGAAATGGCGGCTCAATTCGCTACAAATTGACTTCCTGCAAACTTATTTCATTTAATTTATCAACGAAATATTGATGATATTTTTTTGTGGACTTTGGTCAATTATTTTGTTTTCGTCGTTTGTATATTTGCGAGCTGTTGATAACGACGAATTTTCAAGTATTGTATTCAATGTGGCGGACAGTACTTTTTCGTTGACGTCGCCGAGAGGAGTATTGTCGTATAGCGGTTCAGTAATTTCGATTGCGGGATTAAGCGAGATATCCATATTTCCCGTCTTGTTAGATATCTGCATCACGACAGGGACGATTGCCCAGGTGTTTATTCTCTGTTTTTCAGGATCACTTTCGTATAAACATATAGAAAACATGTTTCGTCCTACGGTTTTGTTGCCCACAACAACCACATCTATCGAAAGTTTCAAGCTGTTGACAAGTATTTCTCCCATCACTCCCGTTTTCGGAGATGTCAGGACAAATACTCTGTCGAGGTTATCGCCAATATTGTTTAATGCATTATTATTAATCATATTAGTATAGTACAGATTTAAATAATCGGCGCCGGATTCGTCCCTGAAAATTTGCTGTAATGATTTGTTGTATTGATATGTTGCATATATTTCCTTAATATTAAGATTGGGCGTAATCAACGATGCCATGATCACGGAATTCAGAATATCTCCTTTGTAATTATATCGCAAATCAAGTATCAGTTCGTTAATATTCCGGTTTTTAAACTTTTCGAACACATCGTTCAACAGCACATCGTACTTTTTCGACAAATCGCCATCATCAGAGATGAATGAATTGTAAACCAGATAACCAATCCTCCGACTGTCGAAATTATATACAGTATCCAAAAAGACAGGGTTTTCTACAAATCCGGCGACCGGAATGTCATAATCTGTTTCCGAACTGTTCGTGTCCCGAATGGTCAAAATGTGATTATCATCTGTTTGCGAAATCAAATCCTGATAATTGTTTACGGATAATTTTGTTCTGTTGATTTTCGTGAAGACCATGCCTCTTTTCAAACCAGCCTCGTCGGCTGGCGATTTATTCACGACGTATGTGATTTTGCCCAGAATTTCGCCGGCATCGGTGGAATACATATAATGAGCATATCCGGGCTTCTTACTTTCAGATAACTTCGATACCAACGATTTGAAATCCTTTTCGATATACGAACAGCCGTCTTCGGGGACAACAATCCGTTTAAAATACTGTCCCGGATCTTCGTTTTTGTTGATTCCTTCCGTACGAATCCGGTTATTCCACAAGTAATAACGTTTCATGTTTTCCTCTATCCATGAGTTGATTATCTCGTTATCGGAAATAACGGGATCATGTTTTTTATAGCAGGACAGCGTAAATAATAAACATGCGAACATAATCAGATGCCTCATTTCTTAAATTTTATAGATATAATCAAACAATGATTTTGCCGGTTTGTTGATTATGGTGTCCCACAAAAATCTTTAAGCAAAATTCTGACAGTTGACCTGTCGCGTTGCATTATCAATTTTTCTCTGTTTCCGGAATACTGTGCGATTAGATTTTCGGTATAATTTCGTATTGTTATCAGTTCGAGATTGTCGTTGTACTGAACCAGACCGTCGATACGCAATTCGTCTATTGCCAGACGGGTATTGCGTCCGTCGTCCACACAGAACGAAATACATAGCGGAGTACTTTGTATCAGATGGATTTTCAGCCTGTAACGCTGTAATATCAGCAGATTCTCGATTAAAACATCTTCGAGTGCGAAAGAAAAATCTTTCGGCAAAATAGAAATCAGTATCTGATTCTTTTTTATTGCAATCACAGGAATATCTTGCAGCCGTTTTTTTGACGAAATGCTGGTTCCCGGCAATTCGATACAAGCAAATGATTTTACATACAGCGGTATATTTTTGTTTACCAAAGGTTTAATAGTCTTCTGATGCATCACTTGAGCCCCGTAGTACGACAGTTCGGCGGCGTCTTTGTACGACAGTTCGGGTAAAAGTTTTGTTTCGGAAAACAGTTTCGGGTCGGCGTTCAAAACTCCGGGAACATCTTTCCAGATAGTCAGACTGTTGGCCTCTGTCAGCGATGCAATTATTGCGGCGCTGTAGTCCGAACCTTCGCGTCCCAAAGTCGTTGTATCGCCGTTTGGGTTTGAGCCGATAAAGCCTTGTGTTATATAGCAATTCACATTATTACGAAACGAAAAAATATCCGCAAGTTTTTTCTCCGTTTTGTCGAAGTAAACATTGGCTTCACGAAACAGACTGTCGGTAGTGATAAAACTCCGTGCATCAACAAGTTCGGAAATTTTCACTGTGCTGTTAACATATTCGTTGACAATGGCTGACGACAGCAACTCGCCCAGCGAAACAATTTGTCCGTAACAATAATCGAAATCGTAGTTTTTGTTGTTTTCGATAAAGTTAATAACAATATTAACTGACGATGCAATTGTAGATTTCAATTTTTCTCTCACCGGATTGCTCATTTCCGTCAATCCCTCGATCATATTGTAATGATAATCTTCGATTCCGGACAGGATTCGCAGTGTTTCGTCCGTATTGCGCTCAAAACATGCCGCATTGACAGCCTCCAGCATATTAGTCGTTTTGCCCATTGCCGAAACAACAACTATTAGATTATCATTACATTTCGAGACAATTTTGCCAAGATTGCAAACTCCTTCGGGAGAATTTATCGATGCGCCACCAAATTTATATACCAACATATTATAATTATTTTGACGTATGCATTAAATCCTGTATATTAACCGGAGTGAGAGTGATATATGCAATCAAAGTTATACATATAATAAATAATATTCTTCTCATACTTTCACTTTATATTCCACAAACAATTCGATAGCCTGATATTCAGCCATTCCGAGTTTATCGAAAATCACGGCTGTTGCATGATTTCGTTCTTCGGCGCGCATCCAAAATTCCCTTGCATCGGTTCCGGGAAACAGTGGACGATCTTTTTGCGACTGATGTTTGAAGATAGCCATACGTTTGATGTATGTTTCTTCAGGGCTCAGAGGTACTGCCATTTCCTGTTCGGAGACATCCCATTCCTGCCATGCGCCACGATATAGCCATATCCTGCAATCTTTCATCCAATCTTCGTTTTGCAGCCGCTTGACGGCTTCGATTATTGTTTGAAAACAAACACGATGAGTTCCATGTGGGTCGGTCAGGTCGCCGGCGGCATATATCTGGTGCGGTTTGATTTTCTGTAACAAATCGATGATTATCTTGATATCATCCTCGCCGATTGGCTTTTTTTTCACTGTTCCCGTTTCGTAGAACGGCAAATCAAGGAAATGGATATTTTCTTCCGGAGCGCCGGCGTACAATGCTCCGGCACGGGCTTCGGTACGACGAATGGATGCTTTAATCATTTTAACGTCTTCGGAATCGGTTTCGCCCGGTCGTTTGCTTCGTACCGATTCTTTTGCAGCGTGATACGCTTTGTCTGTGATTTCAGGAGCAAGATTGTATATCGAGCCAATTTCGCGGACAAAATCCAGAAATCTAACTGCCTCGTCGTCGAACACGGCGATGTTTCCCGACGTCTGGTACGCTACGTGAACCTCGTGACCCTGAGTACATAACCGGGTAAAAGTTCCTCCCATCGATATCACATCGTCGTCGGGATGAGGGCTGAATATAACAACTCTTTTCGGAAAAGGATACGCACGTTCGGGACGAGTGCTGTCGTCGGCGTTGGGTTTTCCGCCAGGCCATCCTGTGATGGTATGCTGTAAATCGTTAAACACCCGGATATTGATTTGACTTGCCGTGCCACACTCCGAAATAAGGTCGCCAAGACCGTTATCGTTATAATCGCGGTCGGTGATTTTGAGGATGGGTTTGTCAAGCTTCCGGCACAGCCAAAACACCGCCCGGCGTATTAACTTACTGTTCCAAACGACATTTCCTGTCAGCCACGGCGTCTTGATACGCGTCAGTTCCGAAGCTGAAGCGTCATCAAGAATGAACGATACTGCCGGATGTTCCTGTAAATACGATGCCGGCGCCATCTCTGTAACCTGTTCTTCTACAACCTTCTTGATTATCTTCGCTTTGCCTTCGCCCCAAGCCATCAGGATGATTTCACGGGCGTTCATGATTGTACCAAGACCCATTGTCAAACAGTATCTTGGCACATTTTCTTCGCCGTAGAAATTACTTGCGGCTCCCATGCGTGTAGCATAATCGAGCGTAATCAGCCGTGTTTCGGAATATTTGTCGGAACCGGGCTCGTTGGCGCCGATTTGCCCTCGTCCGTCGAGGCTTAAAAGTTGTAAATCAATCCCTCCAATTTCTTTTATCTTATCCTCGTACAACTTGCAGAACGCAGCAATTTTATTCTTCGGAATATCTCCCCTCAACAGATTGATGTTTTTTTTCGGAATATCCACATTCGCAAACAAATACTCGTTCAGATACAGGTAATGACTTTGAATTTCGTCGGGCGACAAAGGATAATATTCATCGATGTTAAAAACAATTACATTTTTGAAACTCAACCCTTTTTGCTTATGAATCTTCACAAGTTCCTCGTACACGCTCACGGCAGTCGAGCCGGCAATCAATCCTAACACACAGGGTTTGCCTTCCGATTGTTTCTTGAGAATGGTCTCCGCTATTTTTTTTGCTACTACTTTCGACGCACTGTCCGAATCGGTAAACACATCAACCGGAATTTTCTCAAATCTTTTCGATATATCTTTACTTCTCATTACTTTATTTTTACAAAATGTTAATAACAATATTCGTCGGATTTAGTTGTAAAATCCGGATGCAAAAGTAGAAAATTTTTATGACTGACAAATAAATTTACGATTTTAGAGATGCGATTGAGTGTACAACAAAATCCCTTTTTATCCAGTCTTTTTGAAATTTTTAATCATGAAGATGATCGCCGTTAATAGGACCATCGGGTTGGTGTACGACAAAATTCCCTTTTCCCAGATCTGTGTAAATCTGTGGATCCTTTTATCCGCAGATGTCCACAGATATTCACAGATTTGATTCATCTGTGTAAATCTGTGGATCTTTTTAAATGAGATTATTTCATAAATTAAAGTTTCCATTCGCTCATTAATTTGTATCTTTGCAGCTCATATTTTTAGTAGATTATTATGGTAAATGGATTAATAGAAAGGTATCAATCGTTAGGCGAAGATTCGCGGAGAGTCATAAATTTTCTTGCGTTAACATACGAGCCGTTGACTGTGGACGACCTCGACAAACTTTTTCCGGACATCGGGCTCAGTAAAATCGACGCAATCGTCAAACAGGAAATACAGTCGAAAATACTTGTCGAAAGCGATTATGGGCAAGGCTACATCGCTGATGTTCCGATAGTATTGTGGTTATTTCCTTCGATTTACAGTCGGGACATCACCATATATTCGAAAAGGGACATGTACGGTTATTATTTTTACAATAAATTTCGATATGATAAACTGTTTAATTTTCTGACCGCCCTGTTTTTTTATCCCGACAAGTTAGCAGTCGCCGAAAGAGAATTAACGATGCACAATCGGGAGCAACTTTATCAGATGGCGAATATCTTTGTACATCCGGCTTACGATGAACATATTACCAAATTCAGCAAACTCACCATCGAAACAATATACGACAATATCCTTTCCAGAACGATTTACCAATTAGGCTCTTTCGAACAGTTGCAACAGATAGACGCAAAATTGATGAAAAATAAAATTGCTAATCTCAACTTAAACCGGCAACATGCCACAATTGCTATGATACAGGGCGATTTTCACTTGGCGCAGCATCTGTCCGTAGCAAATTCGTATTCATATTATAATGAATCGACTAATTCGTTTATGGGAGCGATTATCGATTTTTTAAAAGGAAATATCGACAAGTCGCTGCAAATATTCGAACAGGGAATGAAAAAGCAACGCCGCTCATACAGAAACAAATATCTTCCTGTCACATCCGAAATTGCGCTGTTCTATCTTGCTGCGCATATATCGAAAGGAGAAGAAGTTTATAAGCCGATATTTAGGAAAATAAACGAAGAAAAAGGGAAAGCTCCATCTACCATCTATTATTTTTTTCGCAAAGTATGTGAATATTATCTTTCCGAGACTTCTGTTTCCGAAAATATAATCCTGTCGCTGCAAACCGCCGAAGACGCCGAGCCGGAACAGATTCTGTGGCGAGCCATCGCTATCGGATTGACGAACAAGTCGCTCGATATGGAAGTCCCATTAGCGAAATACACGCGTCAGGCTTACGAAAACAAACATTATGTCCTTGCTTACGAGATTGCTTATCTGTTGACAAAATGGTTTCCGTGCGAGGAATACAAACAACTGTTCGACAGTATTGCTGCAATAATGAAATACAAACCGGCGCTTTTGCAAATTGTTCGTTTGGAAGAGTGGGAAAGGCAACTTAACTCGTTTTTTACACTCGATGCAGTACGTATGGTTACCAATGAAGACGGTGATAATGAAAAATTTCGTGTGGCATATCGTTTTTTTCCCACAAATTTTTATGCTATGCCTATACTTCAGACGCGCAACGCCTCCGGAGTGTGGAGCACAGGACGAAATATTGCAATGCGAAGTTTCATCGAAGGCAAAGTCGATGGCATGACGTGGCAGGACCGAAATATTGCCGCCGCCGAAAACCGTTCGTCGTATTCGATTAGATACGACACTATTTACGAGATGGTCGGGCATCCGTACGTATATCTGGAACACAGCGATATCCCTGTCGAATTCATCACGGCGCAACCCGTGATTAGTGTTGTGAAATCGCCGGGCAATACATACAAAATGGAGTGCGAGATCAGCAATCCGCGCGAAGGCGTTATCATCATTAAAGAGACCAATACTCGCTATAAAGTGTATAAACTCACACGGTTTCAAAGCGATATTATCAAAGCAATATCGAAAAGCAAGCCCATTCCCGAACAGGGATACGAAAAACTGATGGAGATATTGAAACATTTCAGCGTTTATGTTCAGATTCAGTCCGATTTGGTGATTGATGCGAACGATGTCCGGACGCGACAGGTCGAGCCAGATTCGCGTATCCGTGTACAGTTGTTGCCTACAAGCGACGGTATCAAAGCCGAACTGTTTGTCAAGCCTTTCGCTACGCATCCGCCATACTGTAAACCGGGACGTGGCGGGATTGTGCTGATTGCTACCGGAGAGGAAGAACGTGTACGCGTAACACGTAACTTCGAAGACGAAATGAAATATAATAAACTGATTCATGACGATATACGGGCGATCGGAAACATCAAAACCACCGACGAAGGACTGATGACTTTCGACAACCCGCTCGACGCCCTCGAACTGCTCGAAGTTCTTGAACGTCATCAGGATATTTCGGTTGTGGAGTGGCCCGAAGGCGAACGTCTGAAAATACGCAAGAAAGTCACAGGCAGCAATCTCCGTCTTCATGTAAAAAGTAATATCAACTGGTTCGAACTCGAAGGCGAACTGAAAGTGGACGAAAATACGGTGTTAACAATTAGCGCATTACTCGAAATGGTGCGACACGGTCACGGACGTTTTATCGAATTGAGCAATGGCGAATTTCTTGCATTGACCGAACAGCTTCGTAAACGGTTGTCCGAAATTGCCGATGTTTCCTCCGAATCGAAGGACAAAGTTGTCATCAACCGTTTTGCTTCCGCATCGATGATAGACGTGTTCGACGATTTCGAAAATGTCGTTGTCGATAAGGCTTGGCACGATTTCCGTAAACGTCTTCAAACGGTGCAACTGTCGGAAGCGCCGGTACCGTCGTCGTTGCAGACCGGGTTACGACCGTATCAAGTCAGCGGTTTTCAATGGATGATACGGCTGTCGGAATGGGGCGCCGGAGCATGTCTCGCCGATGATATGGGACTGGGTAAAACCGTACAAACTATTGCTGTTCTGCTATATCGTGCGAATATCGGGGCTGCTCTGGTAGTGTCGCCCGTGTCGGTGATGCCGAACTGGATAAATGAAGTCAATCGTTTTGCGCCGTCGATCAATGTCAAGACGTTGCGCAATACCAACGAACGTACGGCAACGCTTGCTTCGCTCAACGCCGGCGATTTGCTGGTGACGTCTTACGGGTTGTTGTTGTCCGAAGAAAAAAACATCACAGCAAAACAGTGGGCGACAGTAGTGCTCGACGAAGCGCATACTATCAAAAACTTCAATACCCAGACGTCGAAAGCCGCCATGCTGTTACAGTCCGATTTTCGCGTGATACTGACCGGTACGCCAATACAAAACCATCTTGGCGAAATATGGAATCTGTTCCAGTTTATAAATCCCGGATTGCTCGGCAGCCTGTCGCATTTTACCGACGCCTTCGTCCGTAACGATAACAAAAAAACTCACGAACGGCTCAAAAAACTGATTACGCCATTTATCCTCCGCCGGACGAAAACTGCTGTACTCAACGAACTCCCGCCGAAAACGGAGATTGTCCAAAAAATAACGTTGAGCAATGAAGAGATGGCATTTTACGAAACATTGCGTCGCAATGCGCTCCAATCTCTCGAAAAAGACGACAGTGCACAAGGTGCAAAACATCTGAAAGTCCTTGCCGAAATCACGCGTCTGCGACAGGCGTGCTGTAATCCGGCGCTGGTATCGCCTGCCGGTCTCACTATCGAATCGACAAAATTGTCTACGTTCCTCGAAATAGCCGCCGAATTGAAGGAAAACGGACATCGAGCGTTAGTTTTCAGCCAGTTTGTTTCGCATCTCAACCTCATACGCAGGGCGCTCGATAAGGCTAAATATACGTACTGCTACCTTGACGGCTCTACGTTAATGTCCAGACGTGATTTCGAAATGCGCCGTTTTCAAGGCGGATACGGCGATTTCTTCCTCATCAGCCTCAAAGCCGGAGGATTAGGGCTTAATCTTACTGCTGCCGATTACGTAATACACCTCGACCCGTGGTGGAACCCCGCTATTGAAGACCAAGCCTCCGACCGTGCACACCGTATCGGACAGAACCGCCCCGTAACTGTCTATCGATTAGTTGCCGAACAAACCATCGAAGAGAAAATCATTCACCTCCACAACACCAAACGCGACCTCGCCAATTCTCTCCTCGAAGGTAGCGACCAATCTGCTAAACTGTCAATCAACGAACTGATGGAACTGATTAAGAATTGAGCAAGACTTTTTTATGCTCAAAAAGGAAATGTTTTGCGAAAAATCGACAAAATCTTTTTTTTGAGGTGTATTGGTGCATAGACTGTTCCGGACGTGTTTTATTCGCTTTTTCATTAGTCTCAAAAGGTCTGAATTAAAAATTGACACAGTCAAAAGACTTGATTTTCATAACCGCAGACAAGTGAAACGCAGTCTGTGCGAAACCGCCAAAGTGAATGCTGTCGGAGCATCAACCAGATACAACGACCTGAAACAATAGTTTCTTTCGAGACTGGGACATAATAAAAGTTCGGAAGAGGTTGAAATGATGTCTGGAAGAAGTCGTCTTTAACGTAATTTAACATTGAAGTTGAAAAATACCATGTACCTTTGTACTCAAATTAGAAAGAAAATTAAGTAATGATTTATAGAAAACGATATTGATGAAAAAATATTTTTTAACAATAATTATCTGTATATAAGCAGTTTGTTGAATGAGCATATATGTTTTGTTGCTCCAATTTCATTAAACAGAGCAAATTTTTGGTGACTTTTTTGTCTTAATATATAGATGGTAACTTTTTTTAGTTTAGTCGGATTATTGATGTTCTTTGAATTTGGGGCGAGAAAATGCGAAATTTGTTCGACAATGTGAAAAAGGAGGATTACCGTCCGTATATCAATGGTAGTGGCTGACTTTTATGTGTGGTTACAGTGGTCCGAGATTCGGTTGTTTGGGCAGATGTTTTGCTTGTTCGTCCGACTTTACAGGAAATCTTACATCTAAGATCAGCTTCATGTTTTTATTCCCATTTTTGCATACGTTTCTTTCAAGCTTCGTTCGTTATCGGATATAATCAGCAGGGTATCGCCTGTTTCCAGTTCGGTGGAACCTGTAGGGACAAAGTAATGTTCTTCGCGTTTTACCATAACCACTAAAGTTTTTTCTGGCATGGGCATATCCATAATCCTGTTACCACGAGTAAGATGCGCATCGGTAAGGGTAATTTCGGACATAGTTGACTTTATGTCGTCTGGAAAATCGACATCAAATGTCGAGAGTTTATTTTGAGTATGTTTTTCGCCAATCAATCCGAGCCATTTCGCAACGACCGGAACGGTAGTTCCTTGCAACAGCAACGAAACAAGAGTAACAAAGAATACGATATTGAAGATTAACTGCGCTTTTTCCAAATGCGCCGTCAATGGGTACGTTGCGAACAAAATCGGAGCGGCGCCACGCAATCCTACCCACGAAACATAATGACGCGCCCTGCCGGACGGTTTTTTCAACGGTATCAGACACAGCCAGACGGCAAGAGGACGAGCGAAAAATATCACAAACAAACTTATTGCCATACCAATAACTGCAATGGGCAACAACTCCGACGGATTGACTAACAATCCAAGTGTGAGAAACATCACTATCTGAAACAGCCAAGTCATACCGTCCATGAATTTTTTCGACGTCTTTTTATGGACAAACTTGGAATTTCCTATGATTAACCCGCTGATATATACTGCTAAATAACCGTTTCCTTTCAGATCGTTTGTTATTGAATATACCATGAACAAAACCGTCAGCAACAAAACCGGGTACAAAGATTCGTTGTCGAGGTCGATTTTGTTGATTAACTTCACTATAACATGTCCAAAAACATATCCGAGAATCGTTCCTACGGTTAATTGCAGGATAAAATTTGTTGCTATCGCCCACAAACTTCCTTCGCCTATCTTCAATAATTGTATGAAAGTTATTGTAAGCAAATATGCCATAGGATCGTTACTGCCGCTTTCAAGTTCCAGCAGCGGTTTTAGCCGTTCTTTAAGCGCCAAACCCTTTGCTCCGAGTATTGCAAAAACCGAAGCCGAATCGGTCGATGACATCACCGACGCTAACAGCATGGCTTCGAGAAAAGAAAAAGTTATTGCAGTGAAAACATGTTTAGTCAAAAAATAAACGAAAACGCCGGTTATCAGCGCTGTAAGCAAGACGCCAAATGTAGCGAGTATAATTCCGTGAACCATTATAGGTCGAATTTCTGTGTATTTTGTATCCATTCCGCCGGAAAACAAAATTATGTTTAATGCCAAAACGCCGATAAACTGAGCATGTTCGGGATTCGAAAATTCCAAACCGAATCCGTCGTTCCCGCATATCATGCCCACGCCAAGAAACAAGACCAGAATAGGAACACCAAACCTGTACCCTGTTTTACCGGCGATTATGCTGATAAATAACAGCAAAGAACCTACCAAAATAATATTGTCAACCGAAAAAACCATACCTTTTAGTCATTTTTATTATTTACATTCATTTCGTCCATATTGTTCAATTTTTGCGCGTTTCTGTCCTCAAAAGTACAATAAATTTTGGAATACAAACAAATATAATTATAATTACCTAAAAATAAGACTTGTCCAAACGTCAATATGATTTTTTGTAACTGCTCAGGTACTTTAAAAAAAGAAAAAATATGATGAAAAAGAAAAAAAACTTACCCATTCGTGACTCGTCATGCGAAGACGCGACAGTTTGAAATACAC
>JAITKY010000015.1 GCA_031278135.1 Prevotellaceae bacterium
GAAAGATTTGCAAGGATGCGTTCGATTATTGATACTACGCTCAAAAATGAGAAGGATGTTTTATATGCTTTGAAATGTCTGGCTAATATTCAAATTACGAATACTACCTGAGTAGTTACCGACAATTTAATCTGCGACAGGTCAGGAGTTCTGAATCTTGTTTTTGAAAAAGAATGTCGCAATCTGAAAAAAATAGAACTGTCGGAAACAATCAGTAAACTCATCGAAAAGGTAAAAACGGTTATTAAAGAAAACCTTGGAAACGATGAAGCCACCATCCGTTATAAATGTATGTATGGGGGGCTTCTTCTACCATGTTTTGGCGGGTCTTTAATGAATAAGTATTCTTCTACAACTTTTTTTAGAAACTCGACCTGCATATTCAATCGACCTATATCTGTTCGAACAGTTTTTTCGTCTCTTTTACTGCAACTTATCAGCAGTAAAAGTGTCCATATCGTCGTAGTCGAGATTTTCGCCGCACATAGCCCAAATGAACGTGTAATTGCTTGTGCCTGCCGCCGAATGTATCGACCACGAAGGCGAAATCACTGCCTGTTCGTTTCCCAGAAAGATATGACGGGTTTCGTGAGGTTCGCCCATGAAATGACATACTGCCTGTTTTTCAGGAATTTTGAAGTAGAAATATGCCTCCATTCTGCGTGAATGTGTATGTGGAGGCATTGTGTTCCATACACTTCCGGGTCTCAGTTCCGTAAGTCCCATCTGGAGCTGACAACAAGGAACCATATCGTTAAGTATTTGATTCAATAGACGTTCGTTAGATGTTTCCTTTGCGCCTAAATCGCGTGTTTTTCGTATTTCGGCGGTGATTTGCATTGTTGGATATTCCTTATGTGCCGGGGCGGAAGCAAAATAGAACTTCGCCGGTTTTGACGAATCTTTACTCTTGAAAATCACCTCCTGCGAACCGCGTCCAACATAAATCGCATCTTTGTATTCAAGACTAAACTCTTTACCGTCAACGGATACAACACCTTCGTTTTCGATACAGATAATTCCGAGTTCCCGTCGTTCGCAGAAAAATTTCGAACGAATCACGCTTACTGGCTTTAATATCAATCCCTCCGATACCGGCAAAGCGCCGCCGATTATCAGCCTGTCGTTGTGAGTATAAACTATCGACACCTCGTCGGAAACAAACAACTTTTCAACCAAAAATTCTTTACGCAATTTTGCTGTATCATAGTTTTTTACATCATCGGGGTGCGTTCCCCATCTTTCTTCAACATTTGTTTTCATTTATATGGAATTTTACTAAATTTTGTATTCGTTTTTGTGATATTCATGTACGTATGTCAATCGGAAAATATGATTTCGGGAATCGATTCGATGACTTTCAGCCGTTTTGTTTCGTTTAAAAAGAAATTCACGGCATTTCGTCCTTTGTCGCCCAATGCCAGAGTATAATCATTGACAAACAGTTCGATATGTTTACTTGTGATTTCCTCCGCCTGTTCCTGCGCATGTCGTTTGACAAAATCGTGCGACGACGCAGGATTCTCATTTGCAAACAATATACTGTTTTTCAATGCAATGGAAAACGATTGATGAACATCTTCGGGCAAATCTCTTTTCATAGCGATGCAACCTAACGGAACCGGCTGTTTGGTGAAAAGTTCCCAACGTTCGCCCAAATCCTTTATCAGTCTAAGTCCCTTATCCTTATACGTAAATCGTCCTTCGTGAATAAGCACGCCAGCATCGGCTTCGTTACTCATCACCACGTCTTCGATGTCGGAAAACAGGTAAACATCAGGCTTTTTGATTGTCGGAAAAGCATATTTAAGCAAAAACGCTGCTGTTGTATATTTGCCGGGAATTGCAATTTTCAGATACGGAACCTCGTCGGGATATACTTTCAGCCTGCTCACGAAAAGAGGTCCGTTTCCCCTTCCCAGAGCGCTACCCGATTCACAGACAAGATATTTCGATGCTGTACAGGCATAAGCATGATAACTCATTTTCGTAATATCGAATTTTCCGTCCAACGCCAGCCGGTTTAATTCTTCGACGTCGGCAATAGTGACGTCGAACGAAAATCCGTGCTTGATTTTGTTGTTAACCAGAGCGTCGAATATAAAGGTGTCGTTCGGACACGGTGAAAATCCAAGTGTCAATCTCATAACGAAAACATTTCGTGCATTTTTGGTACGACAACATCTTTGAACCCTTTCCGTCTTAATCGTTTGGAAAATTCCTGCTGTACTTCTGGCTCGCCGTGTACGACAAACACTTGCTTTACTTCGTCGGGATATTGACAGGCAAGATATTGCGATAAATCGTTATAGTCGGCATGGGCGCTCATCGATTTTATTTCCCTGATATCTGCCCTGACAGTGAACACTTCTCCGAAAATCCGGATAGTTTCCGGATGTTCCTTCAATCTTGCTCCCAACGATTCGGGTTCGCAGTAGCCGACTAATAAGATTGTATTTCGTTTTTTGCTTATACTGTTGGCAATATGATGTTTGACACGTCCGGCTTCGGCCATTCCCGATGCGGAGATGATCACGCAAGGTTTCTTGTAATCGTTCAGCCGTTTCGATTCTTCGGCGTCTTTGACATAGTGCAATCCTTTGAAATCGAACGGGTCAAAATCGGTTTTCATTAACCGGATAACTGCTTTGTTGAAACATTCGGGATGACGTTTGACGACATCGGTGGCTTCGATAGAAAGAGGACTGTCGACAAAGTAATCTATCGGCGGCAGTTCTTCGTTGATTTCGAGTTCGTTGAGCGCGTATAGAATCTCCTGAGTACGACCTACGCTGAAAGCGGGAATAATCAGTTTTCCGCTTTTGTCGATACACGTTTCTTTAATGTGTTTTTTGAGTTCATTGGCGTAAGTGTCTGTTTCCTGATGCAGTTTGTTACCATACGTCGATTCGATGATAATATAATCCGCCTGTGGAAACGATTGTGGAGAACGCAGAATCGGGTCGCCGTAGCGCCCGACATCTCCGCTGAACGCGATGCTCGTGACTTTCCCGTTTTCCTTGATTCTCAAAAAGGTAGTAGCACTGCCAAGTATGTGTCCCGCTTCGTAGAATGTCAACGAAATATCGTTCCGCACAGGAAAAGGATACGAACCGGCAACAGATACGAAATGCGACATCGTCTGTTTTACATCTTCTTCGTTATAAAGTGCTTCGAGTGGCGGTTGTCCTTCTTTTTTCCGCCTTTTGTTCAGGAATATTATATCCGCTTCCTGAATATATGCCGAGTTATAGAGCAAAATCTCCGTCAAATCGATGGTTGCATTAGTTGCGTAAATTTTGCCTTTGAAGCCGTCTTTAACCAGTCTCGGAATCAATCCCGAATGATCGACATGCGCATGCGAGAGTATCAAACAGTTTATTTCGGCGGGATTAAATCCCCATGTACGGTTCAGTGTTTCAGTATCTTTTCCGTGACCTTGAAACATTCCGCAGTCCAGGAGGATTTTTGTACCGTCGTTCAATTCAATCAGGTGCTTCGACCCTGTGACAACTCCTGCTGCTCCATGAAAAGTTATTTTCATACAATTTCTTATTACGTAAAAAAAATTAAAACACAAAAGTAGTAATTTTTTTTGAATGCTACAAATTTGCTTTCAAAAACATGTCCAAAGCCTTTGACATCGAAGGTATTTCCGCTTTTGGGGCTTCGATAGAAAGAACGTATTTTGCGGCTTTTATTGCTTTGGCTGTTGTCGGACCAAAAGCAGCGAACAGAATATTTTCCTGTTCAAAATTCGGGAAATTATTTTGTAACGATTTAATTTCCTGAGGGCTGAAAAATGCAATAATATCGTAATCTTTTGGGTTTAAATCCGACAAATTGCTCGCTACTGTCCGGTACAGTATCGCTCTTGTGACTTTAAGTTTCGCTCGCTCAAATGTTTTCGGCACTTCGGGTTTGAACGAATCCGCTAAAACAAGAAAAAATTTCTCAGGTTTATGCTTCGATATATTTGTCAATTCGAGCAACGACGAAAGAGTGCCGTTGCCATAGAATATTTTGCGTTTCCGGTAGATTATATATTTCTGTAGATATACGGCGATTGTTTCCGACATACAAAAATATTTCATTGTTTCGGGTATGGTTATTCTCATTCCTTCGCAGATGTGAAAAAAATGATCGATAGCCGTGCGGGCAGTAAATATGACAGCCGTATGCGACAGAATATCAATTCTTTGTTTGCGAAAATCTGTTATCGAAACACTTTCGACCTGTATAAACGGTCGAAACTCTATTTTAACATTATATTTTTCTACCAAATCACTGTAAGGAGACTTTTCCGATGGCTCGGGTTGTGAAATCAAAATCTTCTTAATTTTTCTCATAATAAATTACATTTTTTACCTAAAACAAGGTTTTGCTAACCTATTTAATATTCTCAAACACAATGAACAATGCCAAATATGGACATCATTTCAAATGTGCAAAGGTATAAAAAACGAAAAAAATGCGAAACTTTTTGTAAAAAAAGAATAAATCTTTTTTGAGGTGCTATTTGTCACAAGATATAAATATAACAGATTAATGAGAAAAAATAAGCTGTGAAGTTTTTGGATTAGCCGGAATTCCGCTGTGATTATTCTGCTTTTATTTATTTTCTATATGCTGCAAAAATAGCGTCGAGGCTCATGAGGTCAGTGATTAGGATTTGTCGGGGTTTGCTGCCCTCGGCCGGTCCGACGATTCCTGCGGCCTGTAATTGGTCCATTATTCGTCCTGCACGATTGTATCCCAGTGATAATTTTCGCTGTATCAGCGAAGTTGAGCCGATTTGGTTTTGTACGACGACTTTTGCAGCCTCTTCGAACATTGGGTCGATGTTTTGCATGTCGATTAGTTTTTCTGTCTCTTTTTCGTCCACGTATTCGGGTAAATCGTATGCTTCGGGATATCCGGGCTGCGACTGTATAAAATCCGTAACACGGTCAACTTCGGGAGTATCGACGAAAGCGCACTGTACGCGAATCAGGTCGGCGCCATTAGCCGAGACAAGCATATCTCCGCGTCCGATAAGCCTGTTTGCACCGGGCACGTCCAGTATTGTTCTCGAATCGACCATCGAAGTAACGCGAAATGCGATGCGCGCAGGAAAGTTAGCTTTAATCAATCCGGTTATAATGTTTGTAGTCGGACGCTGTGTAGCGATGATCAAATGCATTCCTATGGCTCTTCCCATTTGAGCCAGACGTGCTATTGGACTTTCGATTTCTTTTCCGGCAGTCATTATAAGGTCAGCAAACTCGTCGATAACCAGAAGAATATATGGCAAATATTTATGTCCTTTCAACGGATTCAGTCTTCTGTTGATAAATTTTTCGTTGTATTCTTTAACGTTTCTAACGCCGACCATTTTCAGCAGGTCGTAACGGTAATCCATTTCCGTACAAAGTGATTTCAAAGTATATATCACTTTTTGCGTATCGGTTATTATAGGTTCGTTGGCGTCGGGCACTTTGGCGAGAAAATGTTTTTCGATTTTATTATACGGTGCAAGTTCCACTTTTTTAGGATCGACCATGACGATTTTCAATTCAGCGGGATGTTTTTTGTATAGCAGCGACGTCAATATTGCGTTCAACCCCACCGATTTTCCCTGTCCTGTTGCGCCGGCGACAAGCAGGTGCGGCATTTTTGCGAGGTCGAAAGCATATATTTCGCCCAGTATTGTCTTTCCCAACGCAACGGGCAAATCGAATTTCGATTCCTGGAATTTTACCGATTTAATAATCGACCGCATCGAAACAATATCCGGCTTTTCGTTTGGGACTTCGATTCCGACCGTTCCTTTTCCGGGCATTGGCGCAATGATACGAACTCCTGCCGCAGCAATACGTAAGGCGATATCGTCTTCGAGCCGCTTGATCTGTAAAATACGGATTCCTTCTTTTGGCACTATCTCGTAAAGAGTAACAGTAGGACCTACTGTGGCGTAAATTTTATCGATACCTATTTTGTATTGACCGAGTATTTCTACAATCTTGTCTTTGTTTCTTCTCAGTTCGTCATTATCAATCTTTTCGCCCAGAGTTTTATAATCTTCGAGCAAATCGACGGGCGGACGTTGATATCCCGAAAGGTCTTTTGTCGGGTCGTACAGTTCGCCTGTCAGCGATCCTTCGGGGAGGTATTCTTCTTCTATCACAGTTGGTTCGACATCTACTTTGGTGGTATGGGACGGAATCGGCGGCATTTCGCCTTCTGGTTCTTTTGTTTTTTCTATCCCTTCATCCGTCGGTTGTATCACAGTAAAAATGTCGTCAATAATCGGTTCGTCGTATTTTGGATGCAGCGTATCCTCTTTGAGTTCATCAAGTTCATCTGGCACAACGGGTTCCTGTTTCTTTTCTTTTTTCTTTCTTTTAAAAGAGATTTTTTTGAAAAGAGCGATAAAATTATGATACATCATCTTGATTACGTTTACGGTTTTCGGGGTAATGAAAAGACTGTATGCGACTATCGATACCAACACAAATAACCCGGTGCCGACTGTCCCGATTTTATTTTTCAGAAATTCGAGTATAAAATTTCCGAATTTTCCTCCCAATCCGTTTCCCAACCAAACTTTGGAACTCTCTCCAACAGACAAAAACATCAATGTTACAGATAATAAAACAGAGCCAAGAATAAGAATAATCATCATTCCGGTGAATTTTTTACTCGGGCGTAATATTTGAATACCAATAAAAAAACAAATTACCGGGATAGCAAATGCGCCTAATCCAAACGTTGTAATCAACATTTTAGCCATTGCAAATCCTATTTCGCCAATTTTACTGTCACCGTAAGGAGATTGTTTCCATTTAAACAGATATATAAAACACGATACCAGCAAAAAAAAACTTAATGCACAAAACAGTGTGCACCAAATATATGGCGATGCTTCTTTCCGTCTTTTATTCTCTGTTCCCATCTTTTTATTTTCCTTAACTTTTGTCATTTTTCTTAATGATTGAGGCTGCAAAGGTAATTGTTTTTTAAATATCGCCATTATTATTTATCAGCCATCGGATAATCAAATTGTGGCATGCAGAGAAAACAGCAAAATAAAGATGTTATTATATTACGCATATTCTGTTTATTTATCGATTTAAAACTTCCATTTTGCATCCTATATTTTTTCCCGAAAAAGCAATGCACAGAAGCAATACTTTTCCGAGATACCTGTTGTAATAACGCTTTTCGTGTATCTGCGTCATTGCGGCTTTGAGCAGAGTGTCGATTTTCGTTTTGGCATGATATTTTATTTCGGCGACAACGACCATTCCGGATTGTTCCCAGACGATGTCGGAGCGTCCGAGGTTGTTTGGTTCTTCGCCGCGTATTTCGAAGCCAATCAATCGCATCCATATCAGCATCAGAGATTGATAGTAGGATTCCCGAGTTGAGTGAAGA
>JAITKY010000095.1 GCA_031278135.1 Prevotellaceae bacterium
CGAATATGTGTCAAAGAATATGCCGATAGGTTCAGGAGTGATAGAGGCAGCTTGTAAAGTAATTATTAAACAACGCATGTGTAAATCTGGAATGAAATGGTCTGATTCAGGCGCTAAAACTGTCTTATTATTAAGATGTTTTAACGAAACTGACGGCAAATGGATACAGTTTTGGAATAAAGTTATGAGATATGGAACGCACAGTAAATAAAAATTACACCCTTTGAGCGTATCGGCACTACTTGCTAATATAAACATTTATTGTAAAATGTTTGTGAAATAATGCAGCTGTTTTTCCGACAGTAAAAAATATTAGCATAATAACAATAATTTTCGCCTTTGGTGCGACTGAGTGTGCGACAAAATTCCCTTTTTATTTAACTTTTTTGAAATTTTAAATCGGAAATAAGTTAAAACCGTGTTTTTCAGCGGCGGCTTTTGTCTGTAGAGCATCCATATCATACATTTTGGGATTATTTCACTATTCCGCTGAAGCCCATAAATGCCATTGCGAGTAAACCTGCGACTATCAGAGCGACAGGATAGCCTTTCATTTGTTTTGGCACGTCGGATGTCAAGTCGAGTTGTTCGCGAAGTCCGGCGAACAGAATCAATGCCAGAGCGAATCCTGCTCCGCTTGCTAAAGAAAATATCGTTGTTTGAGCGAGGCCATAGTCTTTCTGAATCGACAATATTGCTATTCCCAGCACAGCGCAATTCGTTGTTATCAAAGGAAGAAAGATTCCCAGAGCCTGATACAGTGCAGGACTTACCTTTTTCAGGATGATTTCGACCATTTGAACCAGCGCCGCTATCACAAGAATAAACGTAAGAGTTTGCATATACTCGATTTTCAAAGGAATAAGAATGAAATGCTGTATCAGATACGTTACTATCGACGACAAAGTCAGCACAAAAACGACTGCTCCGCCCATTCCCAGCGACGTGCTTACTTTATTCGACACGCCAAGAAACGGACATATCCCCAAAAATTGCGCCAGCACTACGTTGTTTACGAAAATCGCTGCAATTACGATTAAAATATATTCACTCATAATCAATTATTTCTTAATAAATTTCTTTTTCACAATATTAAACAGAATCATTAGATACGCTAAAGCAAAAAACGCTCCGGGCGCAAGTATAAACAGGATAATGCCGTCGCCGGGTGCGAGTTTGTATCCGAACACGGAATACGATCCCAAAAGTTCCCTGACAAAACCCAGAAAAGTAAGTGCAAGAGTAAATCCAAGTCCTATTCCCAGCCCGTCGAAGATTGAATCGGCAGCCCTGTTTTTTGCCGCAAACGATTCTGCACGTGCTAATACTATGCAGTTTACGACTATCAGCGGAATAAAAATACCCAGCGTGCTGTGAATATCGGGAAGATAGCCTGCCATCAGCAAATCGACTACTGTCACAAATGCCGCAATGATAACGATATACGAAGGAATACGTACCTTGTCGGGTATCATTTTCCCGACCAAAGATATTGTAAGATTCGACAGCATAAGTACGAATGCCGTCGCCAATCCCATTGATAACCCGTTGATTGCCGACGACGTTGTAGCAAGAGTGGGACACATGCCCAATACCAGCACAAAAATGGGATTCTCTTCGAATATTCCTTTCAGTATTATTTGTATTCTTTTCTTCATGACCTTATTTAACTATTGTTTAGATGTAGCGCTTGTGTTTCCGTCCCATTTTCCTTTTTTCATGACGTCTTCACGATACACCTGATATGCGCGTGCGACGGCATTGCAAAAGGCTTTGGAACTGATTGTTGAAGCGGTAATAGCATCGACGTCGCCTCCTTCCTTTTTTACGGCAAGTTTGTAGGTATCGGGATTTTTACCGCAAAATTGCAGACTGAAACGGTGTTTTTTAGCGTCGATTTTGTCGCCCAGACCGGGGGTTTCGTTGTGCGAAATCACATTGATATTGTTGATTGTCCCGTCGGCAAGAAATCCGACTAAAAGAACGATTCTACCGCCATAGCCGTTGTTTGTGAATGTCTGGACTGCCACACCCACATCTTTTGCGTCCTTAGTTGCGATATAGACATACACCGTGTCGCCATCAACAAACTTTTTATACACATTTTCAGAAGGATTGTTATCGAATGGAGGCAAAACCTCCGCTATTCCTCTGTTGATTTTCTGAATACGCACCGCATCTATTGCATCTTTCGTAAGTTCGTAAACGCCCGCCAATATTCCCGACGATACAAAACATATCACCAACAGTGTCAGCGCCATATTTTTAAAAGATGATTCTTTTGCCATTTTATTCTTTCTTTTATTAAAAATCAATTATTTTATTTTTCACCAAATCGTTTGGGTTTCATATACATGTTTATCAGAGGAACGGTTGCATTCATTATCAGTATTGCAAACGATATTCCTTCGGGAAACGAACCCCAATAACGAATTACGCAAGTAAGAACGCCTATCCCTATTGCATATATCACCGCTCCCTTTTTGAGCATCGGCGATGTAACATAATCTGTTGCCATGAAAATCGCTCCGAGCATAAGTCCTCCGCTCAACAGATGAAACAGAGGATCAGGATATTTCGATGGGTCGATAAGCCAGAATATTCCGGTAAATACTGCGACAGTCGAAAATATTGTTACGGGAATATGCCAAGTTATCACTTTACGTATCAACAGATATGCGAACCCAAGCAGCAAAGCCAACACCGACACTTCGCCGAACGAACCGCCGATTTGTCCGAACAGCATGTGAAAATACGAAAATCCGTGGTCAGCCATTATTTGCTGTGGCGTATGTTCGTCGGCAAGACCGTGTAACATGATAGCGAGAGGAGTAGCGCCTGTTTCCCCATCTGTAACGAAGAATCCCGCCGAGGGTAACGTCCACGAAGTCATAGCGACAGGAAAGGATATCAACAAAAATATACGTCCCGCAATTGCCGGATTAAACAAGTTACTGCCAAGCCCTCCAAAACTGATTTTCACCACTCCGATTGCGAACGCCGCCCCGATTGCTACCATATATAAAGGTATGCTCGACGGAAGATTCATTGCCAGCAACAAACCGGTCAACGCCGCCGACAGGTCGCATATCGTCGGTGGAACTTTCAACACGTATTTTTGCAACACCCATTCCAACCCCACGCATACTCCTACCGATACAAACGTAACTGACAGGACATTAATCCCAAAAAAATACACCGAAACCAAAAACGCCGGAAGCAACGCAATAATCACGTCTTTCATCAGGCGTTGTGTCGTCACATTATCGTGAATGTGAGGCGACGGAGATATTATCAATTTCTTTTCCATTCAAAATATCTTTCAATAAAGCGACAAAATTAGTTGTTTTTTTCGAAACAGCAATTTTTGGGGAATGAAAATGGTGTACAACAAAAATTCCGTTGATGTAAAATATTGATAAAAAGTGTCATGCCCTGAAATAGGTTTACAATCTTAAAATAGGTCAAAATGACAAAAAAAGGAATGTAAAGGAGTAAACGGTATTCTGTTCATTCTTTAATTCTGAAAATTCTGATCCTATTTGCGAGTTTGTATATTTTCAATTAAATTTGTGACTGTAAATTTCCTGTCATTTTAGTCGGGATTAGTTAATATACAAATTGTTAGTATATGAGAAAAAGATTATTGTATACCTGTATAACCGGATTAATGCTGGTTGTTTCGTGTGGAAAAAATGCTGTTACGATAAAAGGTAACATCGCAAACGTCGAAAATGAATTGTTGGAACTGTACGTGAGTACAACGCCTAAGAAGTTGATAGACACTGTGCGATTAAATTCTTCGGGAAAATTTTCTTTTAAATATGAGTTCAAAAAAAATATTTTTCCGGTATTTTTCACTTTGTCTGTATCCGACAAACCTTTAGCTTCGCTTTTGATAGAGCCGGGAGAGAAAGTAATCGTCAAAACCGACATCAAAAATCCGGCGGCATATACTGTTTCCGGTTCCGAAGGTTCGCAATTGCTTAAAGAACTTAACGATCGAATGTTGAAAACAATAATTTCAGTCGATTCGATTTCCAGAATACTGACTAAAATCGGAAATACGCCCGAAAACACTCAACAAATAAACAGAGATTTGGCAGCCATATATACAAAACACAAAAGAGATTTGATAAAATTCGTTATCAAAAACAACAAGTCGTATGCCGCATACACCGCTATATATCAAGCGCTGCCCAATGGAATCGGAGTTTTCGGGAAAGAAAGCGACGCCCTGTATTTCAAACTGCTTGCCGATTCGCTGGAGATAAAATATCCCCGTTCGCCATGTGTCGTGCAATTGCGTGACGATTATAACCGTTTAATCAAGACGACCACCATTCAGAGTTTATTCGACAAAGCCGCAGAAACGTCGATTCCCGATGTGAAATTGCCCGACGTAACAGGTCGGCAAGTGTCGCTGTTGAGTTTGAAAGGGAAAGTGGTGCTTTTGAATTTCTGGTCGTCGGAAGACAAGGTTACGGCGATGAACAATAACGAATTGTTGCCGATATACGAAAAGTACAAATCCGGTGGATTCGAAATCTATCAGGTATCGCTGGACGAAGATCGTGGCAGTTGGTTACATACAATTAATACACAGCAACTTCCATGGATAAATGTCTGCGATTTCAGAGGTACGGCGACTTATCCGCTGAAACTTTACAATATCACAAAACTCCCTGCAAATTATCTGATTAGCAGAGATTGCGAAATCATCGGAAAAGATTTGTTCGGCGACAAGTTGGAAGAAAAAATAAAAGAAAACCTTTAATCATATAAAACGATGTCGAAAAACGCAATAAACAAAGCAACAGACACTCCTTTGATGAAACAATATTACGGAGTAAAAGCAAAACATCCCGATGCTTTGTTGCTTTTCAGAGTTGGCGATTTCTACGAAACTTTCGGTCAAGATGCAATTCTGTCAAGCGATATACTCGGTATTACGCTTACAAAAAGAGCAAATGTCGAGTTAGCGGGTTTTCCCTATCACGCTTTAGATACGTATCTTCCGAAATTAGTGAGAGCAGGGCAGCGGGTGGCAATCTGCGACCAGTTGGAAGACCCAAAATTGACAAAAACCATAGTTAAACGGGGTATCACAGAATTGGTTACGCCCGGAGTATCATTCAACAGCAATGTGCTGGAACATCGAGAAAACAATTTTCTCGCCTGCGTACATATCGACAAAACTTCTATTGGTGTTGCTTTTCTCGACATTTCGACCGGCGAATTTTTTGTCGCCGAAGGAACGGCTAACTATATTGATAAACTGCTGGGTAACTTTATGCCGAAGGAGATTTTGTTTCAGAAAGGCAAAGAATCGCTCTTTGACGAACATTTCGGTCAAAAATATTATACCTACAAAGTCGATGAATGGTTTTTTGTTGCCGATTCGGCGAGGGAAAAACTTTTGCAACAGTTTCAGACAACGTCGCTTAAAGGGTTTGGAATCGAACAGTTGATTAATGGGCAAACGGCAGCAGGAGCAATTCTGTATTATCTCGAACTAACTCAGCATAACCAACTTTCGCATATAATGTCTATCTCAAGAATTGAGGAAGACCGTTACGTCTGGCTCGACAAGTTCACAATCAGAAATCTCGAATTGTTCGGCTCTCAAAATGAGAACGCTAAATCGCTGTTAAACATATTGGATAAGACAATATCGCCTATGGGAGCACGCCTGTTACGGCGTTGGATTGCTCTCCCGTTGAAAGAAATTAAAACCGTCAACGACCGTCTGGACGTAGTCGATTATTTCATAAAAAATCCTGAAATAAAAGAAATTATACGGAACAAAATCTTCGAAATAGGTGATATCGAACGTATCATATCGAGGACGTCTGCCGGAAAAGTGACACCCAGAGAAATGGTGCAGTTGAAAATCGCCCTGCAAGCCTCCATCCCGATAAAAAACGCATGTTTCAACGCTGAAAATGAGATATTACGGCAGACAGGCGACCAACTGAATCCATGCACCGCAATATGCGAGAAAATCGAAAAGGAAATTGTAGCCGAACCCGGACAAATCGGCAAGGGAACGGTTATTGCCGAAGGTGTTAACGAAGAATTAGACGCTCTCCGGAACATCTCGGCGCGCAGCAAGGAAGTTCTTGCCGAAATCCAGCAACGTGAAATCGAAACCACAGGAATATCCTCTCTGAAAATAAGTTTCAACAACGTATTCGGCTATTACATCGAGGTACGGAATACTCACAAAAATAAAGTCCCGCCCGAATGGATCAGAAAACAGACTTTGGTGGACGCCGAACGCTACATCACCGAAGAACTGAAACAGTACGAAGACAAAATCCTTGGCGCCGAAGAAAAAATCCTTGTCATCGAACAGCAAATCTATAACGATTTGATTACGGCGCTGGTAGAGTACATTACGCCTGTGCAGTTGAACGCAAGTCTTATCAGCAGGCTGGACTGTCTGCTCGCTTTTGCCGAACTCGCTTCGACATCAAACTATTGCAAGCCTGTCATAAACAACGAAAATGTTATTGACATCAAACAAGGCAGACATCCCGTCGTGGAAAAACTGCTGCCTCCGGGTGAACAGTATATTGCAAATGACCTGTATTTAGACCGTGACAATCAGCAAATAATCATCATCACGGGTCCTAATATGTCGGGAAAATCGGCTATTCTGCGGCAGACAGCGCTGATTGTTCTTCTGGCGCAAATCGGCTGTTTTGTCCCTGCCGAAGCGGCGACTATCGGCATTGTGGATAAGATATTTACACGTGTAGGAGCATCGGACAATATCTCGCAGGGCGAATCAACTTTCATGGTCGAAATGAACGAGGCGGCAAGCATCCTCAATAATCTGTCGGACAGAAGTCTGATTTTGCTCGACGAAATAGGGCGTGGAACAAGTACTTACGACGGAATATCTATCGCATGGGCTTTGGTCGAATATATTCACGAACATCCGACATCGAAAGCTAAAACGCTGTTTGCTACGCATTATCACGAGTTGAATGAAATGGAAAATTCGTTTTCACGTATCAAAAACTATAATGTCACAGTGAAAGAGTTGAACAGCAAGGTTATATTCCTCCGTAAACTGATGAAAGGCGGCGTGGCGCACAGTTTCGGAATACATGTCGCACGAATGGCTGGTATGCCGAAAAGCGTCGTCACACGTGCCGAAGAGATTCTGAAAGAGTTGGAAAAATCGCATAATTCTTTAGAAAAACCTGTCGCCGACATAGCATCGCATCGTGAAGGTTTACAATTGAGTTTCTTCCAGTTAGACGACCCTGTCCTGAAAGAAATAAGAGACAAATTAAAAAAAATCGATATCAACAATCTCACTCCAATGGACGCATTGAACAAACTCAACGAAATAAAGAAAATAACAGGACTTTAACGGTTGATCGAGGGACAGAAAATAAATAAACTATCTCTTTCCCCCTCATCAAACCGTACGTGCGGTTTTTCCGCATACGGCTTTCGTGTTAAAGTCTCGATTTTTGTATTTGTTGCAACCATTCTCTTTTGAGTATAATACCCTGCAAGATTCTGTAAGATTAGTAAATATTTTTGATATTGTAAATTTATTTATCTTTGTACCCGATATTCAAACTGTAAAATGGATAACAATAAAAGTAAACGAAGCCTCAAGCGCTTAAATTTCAAAGATAAATACCGGTTGGGTATTTATAACGATACTACTTATGAACAAGTTTTTCACTTCCGTCTGAAAGGTCGGGAAGTGTTGGTTGTACTTGTAATTTCGATATTTTTGCTGGTCGGCTTAAATACTTTTTTTATTGCTTTCACCCCAATAAGAGAATTTATTCCCGGATATCCCGACAAGGAGACACGACGGATAATGCAAAACAATGTCCTAAAGATTGATTCGCTGGAAAACGAAATTGCCGAATGGGCACATTATTGGAATAATTCGATAAGAGTGTTATCGGGCAACAGCACACAAATTGTTCAAAACCCGCCCGATTCGAATAATATCGCAAACAAACCTTTTGTTGATATCAGGTCGAAACAGGATTCAATATTTCGTGACCTGATTGAGCAGGAAGAAAAATTTGATTTCAGAGATGATTTTTCTTTCAAAAAGAGTAAAAGTACTTTGGAAATGCATTTTATGGCGCCACTTAAAGGCAAGATCACTTCGAGGTTCAATGCCGGCGAAAACCATTTGGGAATCGACATTGTTTCGTCGCCGAACGATGTTGTGGTTGCCACCCTCGACGGCACTGTCATCGTTGCAGAATGGACGCTCGAAACAGGAAACACTATCCTGATTCAGCACAGCGACAATATCATTTCGGTGTATAAACATAATGCTAAACTGCTCAAAATGCAGGGTAGCAAAGTGAAAACCGGCGACGCGATTGCTATCATGGGCAATTCGGGTGAATTGACTTACGGTCCTCATCTTCATTTTGAACTGTGGAGCAACGGCGTCCCGATTGACCCCGAACAGTATATAGTATTTTAATAAATTGAATTTATAATATTTAATAAATTAAAAAATAAATAAATGATAAAGATATGAAAGTAAAAAGATTTCAAGGCGACTGGCCGAAAATCGGCATTCGACCCACTATCGACGGACGCATGGGTGGCGTGCGCGAATCGCTGGAACAGCAAACTATGAACATGGCAGAAAGTGTTGCCACACTCTTGACTTCCACATTGAAGTATCCCGACGGGACGCCCGTTCAATGCGTTATTGCCGATTCAACTATCGGACGTGTGGCTGAAAGCGCCGCATGTGCCGAAAAGTTCAAGAAAGAAAATGTCGGCGTAACTCTCACGGTTACTCCTTGTTGGTGCTACGGAAGCGAAACAATGGACATGGATCCGCATACGGTGAAAGCGGTATGGGGTTTCAATGGAACCGAACGTCCGGGAGCCGTTTATTTGGCGGCGGTTTTAGCTGCTCACGCTCAAAAAGGATTACCAGCGTTCGGCATTTACGGTCACGACGTACAGGATGCCGGAACAACCGAAATTCCCTGTGACGTAAAGGAAAAACTGTTACGTTTTTCGAAAGCTGCTCTGGCTGTCGCTGTCATGCGCGGCAAGTCGTACCTTTCGATCGGCGCTGTATGTATGGGTATTGCTGGTTCAATTGTGAACACTGACTTTTTCGAAAACTATCTTGGAATGCGTTGCGAAGGTATCGACGAAGTGGAAATCATCCGCCGTATGACTTTGGAGATTTACGATCAGGACGAGTACGAAATAGCGCTGGCATGGGCAAAAGCCAATTGCAAGGAAAACGAAGACATTTGCAATCGTCCAGATTTGCAGAAAGACCGTGCAGGAAAGGACAGCGACTGGGAGTTTGTAGTTAAAATGACTTTGATTGTCCGCGATTTAATGACCGGAAACCCGAAACTCAAAGAACTCGGATTCGGCGAAGAATCTCTTGGACACAACGCTATTGCTGCCGGCTTTCAGGGACAGCGCCAATGGACTGATTTCTATCCCAACGGCGATTTCACTGAGGCTATCATGAACTCGTCGTTCGACTGGACGGGCGTGCGACAACCATACGTGCTTGCCACCGAAAACGACGCCCTCAATGGAACGGCAATGCTGTTCGGATATCTGCTCACAAACACAGCGCAGATATTCGCCGACGTCCGCACTTATTGGAGTCCCGAATCAGTCGAAAGGGTAACGGGTAAAAAACTGACAGGCAAAGCAGCAAACGGCATCATACATCTGATTAACTCCGGTGCAGCATCGCTCGATGGCTCCGCCCGTCAGAAAGACAGCGATGGTAATCCGGCAATGAAATCGTTTTGGGAAATCAGCGATGCCGAAGCGCAGGCTTGTCTTGACGCAACACGCTGGGTACCTGCTAATCGTGAATATTTCAGAGGCGGCGGCTTTTCGTCGAAATTCCTTTCGCTTGGAGGTATGCCGTGTACAATGGTGCGCCTGAATTTGGTCAAAGGACTTGGTCCAGTGCTGCAACTCGCTGAAGGCTGGACTGTGGACATCGACCCCGAAGCGCACAAAATCCTCGACGACAGAACCGACAAAGGCTGGCCAACAACATGGTTTGCTCCGCGTTTAGCCGATAATGACAATTTTAAGGATGTGTATTCCGTTATGAACAGTTGGGGTGCAAATCACGGCGCAATCAGTTATGGACATATCGGCGCCGATTTGATTACGCTGGCTTCGATGTTGCGTATTCCCGTGAGTATGCACAACATCGATGAAAAAGACATCTTCCGTCCCGCCGCATGGAACGCCTTCGGAATGGACAAGGAAGGAGCCGATTACAGAGCATGTCAGGCTTACGGGCCACTCTACTAAATTAGTTAGAACATTAATAATTAATAAAATTCGGGTGGAGGCTCTGCGGGGTCTTCACCTTTTTTTACAGTATCCCCACAAAGAACCAAGATCGTCCTTAATGAGACTATTTTAACCATCCTGCTTAATTCTGTAAATTCTTATTCATCGGCGTCGAAATCCCATTTCATCTTTCAGTCGCTCCATCAGATTATATACTATTGGGCAAACCTCATAACGATTTATCATTTCCAACAAACGGGATGTAAATCCTTTTTTATCGGTACAGGGAAAAGCCCGGCATTCTTCAGGGCGATTGCCGTATATACTGCAACCTGTTTTTGCCAGATAATGGCAAGGCTTCGCATACAAATATATATCGCCGAATTTTTCTGCACAGTACTTTTCCATGTATTCTTCCGAAGTAATATTTTCCAATTTAGCCAACGTTTCTATTTCTTCTTCAGCAAGTACCGGTTGTAGATTACAACAATTTCCACATAAGGTGCAATCTATTTTTGGGGTAATTTCCTTATTCAATCGAAGTACAGTTGCGTCCACTTTCGCAGAATTTTGTCGTTTCAAAAACGCTCTGAAACGGTAATTTTCGTCTTCGTGTATAGCGGCAAACCGTTTGATTGTCACTAAATTCTTTTCAATGTAATAATTTATCATATAGTTTCGAATTTTTTCAGATCCAAACCTTTTATAGCCGCTTCGACCAGTTCAGGCAAACGGTCGGGCGTACAGGCGAAACAGGCTATACCGAGTTTGCTTATTTCGGAAGCAAGACTGACGTCGTAATCGGGTTTTCCCCTGTCCGACAGGGCTAAAAGAGTTATAACTTTCACTCCGTCTTCGTGCATTTCGGATAAACGCCTCAACAAACCTTTCCTGACACCGCCCTCGTAGAGATCGGATATCAGGATGAACATTGTTTTGGGAGGATTTTCGATTAAAGTCTGACAGTAAGTCACTGATTTATTGATATCCGTACCGCCGCCTAACTGTACTCCGAACAGCATGTCCACGGGGTCGTTTCGGCACAGTTCGGTGAGGTCGGTGATTTCGGTGTCGAACGCAATTACGTGGGTATCAAGCGAAGGCATACTCGCAAATATCGAGCCCATCACCGATGAGTAGATGATAGAATCGCACATCGATCCGCTTTGATCGATGTCGAGAATTACTGTCCAATCTTTCTGTCGTTGAGTACGTTCGAAGAAATAGAACTTTTCGGGAATCAGACGCTGTCCGTTCGAATCATAGTTTTTGAGATTACGGTTTATTGTCCGTTTCCAGTCGATTGACGAAAAGTTACTTATCGGCGAATGAGCCTTTTTGTTAAGCGCTCCGGTAACTGCTTTTCGCAAATCGTTTTCCATACGTTTCATGATTTCATCAACAACGCTTTTAACTAATTCTCTTGCTGTGTCTTTTGACTTTTCGGGGATCTGTCCTTTCAACGCCATGAGAGTACCGATCATTGATATATCGGGTTTGACATTTTTCAGGGTTTCAGGCTCTAACAACAATTTTGTCAATCCTTTACGTTCGATTGCATCCGCCTGTATGACACTCACTACGTCCTGTGGAAAAAATGTGCGTATATCCGTCAGCCACTTTGCCAGATTGGGCATCGAACGACCTTTGCCGCTTCCGCCACCCTGCTTCGTCCTGTTTCCGCCGCTGCCGCCGCCGTCTTCTCCGGAATCGTATATTGCAGCCAAAGCGGCATCCATAATCGACTGTTTCTCTGTCAATACAACATCGTCGAATGCTCCGGAATCAGCGCCAAGTATCAATCTCCAATGAGCTATTCGTTTATCCTGTTCCATTATTTTTTAGATCAACAATTTACAATCAATTAAGTCCTCTTTTTTCCAGCAAATATTTCACGTCGGGTTCTGCGCCTCTGAATGTTTTATACATATTCATAGGGTCTTTTGTCCCGCCGTTTTCGAGAATATTTTTACGGAACGAAGTCGCTATATTCCTGTTGAAAATGTCGCCGCTATCTTTAAATGCTGCAAATGCGTCACTGTCTAACACTTCCGCCCAAATATAACTGTAATATCCGGCAGAATAACCACCTGAAAAGATATGTTGAAAATATGTGGTTCTGTACCGTGAAGCGATTTGAGGAATCAACCCGATTGCATTCATTTTCGCTTTCTCAAATTCGTCGGTGTTCACTTGCTTTTTATCAGTGAGCGTGTGATATTCCATGTCGAGAATCGACGCTGCAAGATATTCGACTGTAGCAAAACCCTGATTGAATTTCGAAGCGTCTATCATCTTTTTAACTAATTCATCGGGAATTATTTCGCATGTTTTGTAATGTTTTGCATAGAGATTCAACATTTCTTTTTCGAACGCCCAGTTTTCCATTATCTGCGACGGTAATTCAACAAAATCGCGCGGCACGGAAGTTCCCGACAGACTGTAATATTGCGTGTTAGCAAACAATCCATGCAAAGCGTGACCAAATTCATGGAAAAATGTCTCGACTTCGTCGGTCGTCAAAAGCGCAGGCGTGTCACCGGAAGGTCGTGTAAAATTGCATACTATCGAAATCAACGGAAGCGTGCGTTTACCGTTTTTTCGCGATTCTTTACGGTACGAAGTCATCCATGCGCCGCTCCGTTTCGATTCTCTCGGATGAAAATCCATAAACAGCAATCCCAACTGCGAGCCGTCGCTGTCTTTGACCTCGAACGCAATAACTTCAGGGTGATATAAAGGGACATTTTTCACTTCCTCGAAAGTCAATCCATACAGTTTGTTACACAAAGTGAAAATTCCTTGACGGACATTTTCGAGTTGAAAATACGGACGCAATACTTCTGCATCCAGACTGTATTTTTCTTGACGAATTTTTTCGGCGTAATATTGCCAGTCCCAAGCTTCAAGTGTCAGACCTTTTTTCTTTTTATCGATCAATTGCTGCATTTGAGCGGCTTCGTCTCCGGCGACTTTGATGGCAGATTGCCACAGTTCCGCAAGAAATTTATTGACTGCTTCGGGAGTTTTCGCCATAGTTTCTTCCAAAACGTATGCAGCATGATTTTTGTATCCGAGCAGATTCGCTTTTTCTGCTCGCAACGATGCAATTTCGGCGGCTATCCTGTTGTTGTCGAGTTCGTCGCCATTGTCGCACTTGTTGGTATAAGCTTTGTAGATTATTTCACGCAATTTTCTGTTATCAGCGTATTGAAGAAAAGGTAAAGCACTGGGGTTATGCAAAGTAAAACGCCATTTGCCCTGCAATCCTTTCGATTTTGCCGATGCTTCGGCGGCGGCTGTCGATGATGCCGGAAGTCCGCTCAAATCGGCTTTGTTGTCGATAATCAACTCAAACTTATTGTTTTCGGCAAGCAAATTCTGTCCAAAATTAACGGTCAATACCGATAACCGTTCATTGATTTCCCTCAGACGCGTCTGTTTTTCAGGCTCAAGATTAATGCCATTGCGAATAAATGCCTTGTACGTTTTTTCCAGGAGTTTCGACTGCTCTTCGTTTAATTTTAAAGAATTTTGATTGTCGAATACAGTTTTCACTCTGGCAAACAGGTCTTTATTCATGTAAATATCGTCGCTGTGTTTTGAGAGTAGGGGCGATATTTCCTTGTTGATTTCCTCCAGCTCTTTATTTGTGTTTGCCGAAGTAAGACAGAAAAACACGGTGCTCACTTTGTTCAGTAATTCTCTGCTGTTTTCCAAAGCTTCAACAGTATTGACAAAAGACGGTTTCGCTTTTTGGCTTATTATTTTTTCGATATTCGCCTTTTGATTTGTCATTCCCGCCTCAAACGCCGGCATATAATGTTCCGGCTTAATGGATTCGAATGGTGGAACATTGAAAGGAGTATTGTACTCGTTGAAAAAGGGATTGTCGCCAACAGGCAACGCTACTTGTTCGGGGGCTTTGTCGGCAGAGCCGCAGCCCGTCATTAGCATACTTGATAAAATCATTGTAAATAAATATTTTAATTGCATATTCATGTATTTTTCTATTCAAATTTCTTTAACTTTTTTGATGCAAATTTAGTAACTAATATCGAATCTGCAAAAAATAAATAAATTACAACCAATTTTTACCACCGCAAATGTATGATAAAATCGTATTTACTATTGCCTTACAAATATGTTAATTCTGCAAATTTTAGTAATTCTATCTAATTCTATCAAAAAACATATTAAAGGAATTTTGTCGCACACTGCTCAAACTTCAAAATTTCATTTATTTGATATAAATTTAGTAATTTAGCGCGCATTTTAAGCGATAATAAAAGACAATAAACCGGTATAAGGTTTTGGATAATAAATGATTGTAATGGAAGAAAAGAACGAAAGAATTATTAAAATTAACATCGAAGAGGAGATGAAGACCTCGTATATTGATTATTCGATGTCAGTAATTG